>QAKL01000108.1 GCA_003343815.1 Clostridiales bacterium | reverse complement strand
ATCCACTGGATGATTTTGCATACGCCCTTAAAAATTACCGAACATCATCACCATGACGCGCTGGATCTCTTTCCCGATTACAAGCGGACGATTCCTTTCGGTACGGGGACGTCGATTTGCTATAATTATTTAGATTATCGTTTTTTCAATCCGACGGAGAATACTTATCAGCTCTTGACATGGGTGACGGAGCAATATTTGTGCGGTGAGTTGCGCGCGGAAAAGCGGCAAGAATATACCTATCATATCAAAGCGGAGGATGAATATTTTTCGCTGGAAGATGACGGCGTTTATCGTAATGGCGCGATTTACCGCACGATAATCGATCCATCAAGCGGTAATGCGGTGGAAAAAGAGCTGATTCGTCAAAATCATGCGCTGGTGGCGTATGATACGAGTAAGCTTGTGCTTGTTGATAGGCGCATTAAATGCGTGGACGAAACAGCGAAATGACTTTGCCGATGATCGACGCCTCGGTAGTGTAAATCGGCTGCATGGAGCTGTTTTCCGGCTGCAGACGGACGCGGTTTTTCTCGCGGTAAAAGGTTTTGCAGGTCGCTTCGCCGTCAATCATAGCGACGATGATATCACCGTTATTGGCGGTTGTTTGCGGGGCGACGATGATATAATCGCCGTCTAAAATCCCGGCCTCGATCATGCTTTCGCCTTTGATTTTGAGCATAAAGGCACCATTATGGCGGACAAAGCGCATCGGAAAGGAAATGGTATCCTCCAAATTTTCCTCTGCCAAGATCGGACTGCCGGCGGCCACGGTGCCGATTAACGGCAGATTGACGATTTCATCAACCGGATCGGTGCTATGCGCTAAAGAAAGCTCTTCGTCGCTGATCAAATGTCCGCTCGTATCGCGCAAAATCATAATCGCGCGCGGTTTGGTCGGGTCGCGCATAATATAGCCTTTTTTCTCTAATTGATTCAAATGATTGTGAACAGTAGAGCTGGATTGTAATCCGACGGCTAAGCCGATCTCGCGGACAGACGGCGGATAACCTTTTAATTGGACTTGCTTTATGATAAAATTCATGATAGCTTCTTGGCGTGGGGTTAAAGCTGATTCGTTCATGATAGCCTCCTCAAATAATTGTTAATTTATTATACAACAAATGGCAATAAATTTCAAACATATGTTCTAAGATTTTACAAGAATATACATACAAATATTTTATCTGATATATTTAAAATATCAAGCATTAAAATAGTGACAAATTGGTAACAATGTGCTAAAATAAGCAAAAGGGAGGCTGATTTATGAAAAAGATACTTTTAACAGTGCTTTTACTGATATTTATACTGCCACAAACATCGGCTTGGGCTGATGAGGCTAATAGTGAGATAACATTGATTATTAACGACTTTCCGTACGTTTTTGCTGAAAACGACGCACGCGCAGTTTTAAAGGACGGACGAGTTTATGTGCCTCTGCGCGTGGTTGCTAATGCTTTGGACTGTGAGATCGAGTGGTACGAGGCAGTGCAGACGGTAGTTATTAATGAGCGCAATTATACAGGTGAGCCTGTTTTGGACAATCAGGAGAATAAATTGGCGATTTTGATTAACGGCGAAAAGCTCGCGAGTAATGAGGCTGTAGGCGAGGCGTTTATTAACGAGCAGGGCTTTACTTTGGTGCCGCTTAGAGCAGTGGGCGAGAGTTTAGACTGCACGGTCGTTTGGCAGGATAATGTCGTGCTGATTAATAAAAATAAGCATCAGGAAACAGTGGATAATCCTAATAACGGTTCACATGAAACGATTGCTCCTACGAATAATACGGTAGTCGATGTGCCGACGATTTTCGGGCCGAGTACTTTAAATGCAGAGGAGATCAATAATTATTTAGATTATATGAAACCGTTTTTAAAGGCGAGAGCGGAAAATAACGGTACGGTCTTTTATGATTATCCGGACAATATCGCCGAATTATATATCTCGATAGGTAATAAATACGGTATCCGCGGTGATGTGGCGCTGTGTCAGGCTTTAAAGGAAACGGGATATTTCCAATACGGCGGTATCGTCGAACCCTGGCAGAATAATTTTTGTGGTTTGGGTGCGACGGGTGTGGCTTATACCGAAGAGGATACGGTTAGCGGGGTAGATGGGACGTTAGTTTACATTATTCCGGGTACGCATGGGGTTACTTTTGCTACTGTGGCAGCCGGAGTGGAAGCGCATATTCAGCATTTATATGCGTATGCGACGAACGGTGAGCTGCCTAATGGTACGGAGATGATTGATCCGCGCTTTAATCACTACTATCGCGGGACGGCGACGTATTGGAATGATTTGAACGGCCGCTGGGCGGTGCCGGGCGACGGCTACGGCGAGAGTATCATCCGCGATTATTGGCAGAAGATTTACAATTATAATCGTTAATTGGTGTATGTTTTAAAGTTTTTTGCGATTTAGGCGAAAAAATATGATTATTTTTCTTGACAAAATATGATTTCTCAGTTATAATTAACAACTGTACGAAATCAATCGGGGCGTGGCTCAGCTTGGTAGAGCGCTGCCTTGGGGTGGCAGAGGTCGCATGTTCAAATCATGTCGCTCCGATAAAACAAAAATCCTATCACGAAAGTGGTAGGATTTTTGTTTTATTTTTCATTCTTAATTATGCATTATTTATTATTTATTTTGCCTGTGGTTTGAATAATAAATTTTCATCGCCTCGTTAAATACCGCCAAAAGACAAGCTTAGGCTTGCTTGGGCGTTTTTTTAGGGTAAATTTATGGATATAATGGGCGAGATCAGGGCATAGTATTTACGGGTGATGAAAATGTGGCAAAAGATAAAAAGGTATTTTATTCCCTGCTTGATACCGCTTTTAACGGGCGCAATATCGGCGTGGCTTACCAAAGATTATATGACGGGGTTTGTCTCGCCGCCGTTTAATCTGCCGGCATGGCTTTTTCCGATAGTTTGGAGTGTGCTTTATATTCTCATGGGCGTTTCCTCGGGGATAGTCTATTACGGCTATCATCGTAATCGGGAAAGGGCACTAATAATTTATTTTTTGCAGCTTGTGTTAAATTTCAGCTGGAGCATTATATTTTTCCGCTTCGCGCTTTATAATGCGGCGGCTGTCGTTTTATCGGTAATGATAGTTTTAATTACGGCGATGGTGCTTGAGTTTTATAAAATTGATTATTTAGCGGGAGCAATCAATGTGCCATATCTTTATTGGTGTTTTTTCGCACTCTATCTCAATATCGGTGTGAGTTTTTTAAACTGAATTTTAACGTAAAAAAGAGGATTCATAAAGAATCCTCTTTTTTAATTGCTTTTGCTGGCTTGTGCGTATTTGAAAACCGGTGGATCGACGAGAGCCGACATGACGACGCTGTCTTGGGTGGTAATGATCGGGTACATGTGAAATAAATTGAGGTTATTGATAATGCCGCCGGGCATATTTAAGCTGCTCTCTAAGGTACTGCTGTTGCCGATAGCGGAAATGACGATCGGGAATTCGAGTTCTTCACCATCTAAAGTAATGACGGTGCCTTTTTCGGCGTCATCGTAATAAAGGTAGGAGCGGTCGTTGAGGCGGTGGTCGTTAATCGCGACGGCTTCTGCTCCGGCAGCCCATAACTCGTTCACGATATCCAAAACATCGGTGTATAGAGGATACATATCCTTCGTCAGTTCGACGGTGATGCCGCTGCCGTAGACGGGATTGGTGCCGACGATAGCGCTTAGACGCTCGGTCTCACTGCTCACACTCTCTAAAAGCTTGGTACTGTCGGAATAATCAGTGCGGTAAGAGTAAAGAGTGCTTTCGGCGGTGCTGATTTCGTTCGACAAAGAGAGGCGTTTTTCGCTTAAATTATTAATCATAATCGTTAAATCGGAGGAGCTTTGTGTGGATAAATCAAGCTCTAAGCGGCTTTGGGTTTGCAGCTGAGCGAAAATCAAAATTCCTAATACCAGCATGGCTATAGCCAAAGTAATATGCCAGTTTCTTTTGCGGTGCGGCATAATAAGGCCTCCTTGGGGTAAAAATTAGTGCAGTAAATCGTTAAGCATATTATTTTTTTGCGTATCGCTGGCATCAGGGTAGGATTTGATATAGCGGCGCATGAGCAAATGACGGATCGCCGAAAGGTTGCTAAAGATTCGGATACCGAAAACGATGATCGCGGCAGTGTACAAATCGACGCCCAGCCTATCGCCTAAATAAGCCAAAACGGCGGCGATAAGCGCGTTACACACCAAACCGCTTAATAATACCAGGCTGTTAAATTTACCCTCTAAAGCACTTCGGCTGCCGCCAAAAACCGAGTCCATTGATGCCAAAACGGCGATCGAAAGGTATTTGGCGTACGCTACAGGGATTTGCAAGGAAATGACAGAGCCTAACAACGCTCCGCATATTAATCCCAAAACCGGGATGATCCACATAATAATCGCTCCTTTTTAATCTGTGTTCAGTTATTCTGCCAAAGTAATATAATTGGTGGAATAATTTCCTACATAGGCAGGAATTTGAATTAAATTATTCGAATATGTTGAGGTAAGCGTATAATCTAACGGAAAGCCGCCGACGCGGAGTTTTTCGTAGGTGGTGCTGCTTTGGATGGCGTTTTGCAAAGCGGCTGGGTTACCGATAACTTTGATATGATAAGGAGGCGCCAGACGAGTCGTATTAACCAAAATCGTGTTGCCGACGCAGCGGATTTCGCTGGTTGAGATGATGCGCTGCTCGTTAATGCTGATAGCCTCGGCACCGCCGCGCTTTAAATCGTTGATGATATAAAGCAGATCTTGGTAATGGATGATATCCTGTGAGGCGTCGGTGACGGCGACTTGGGTATTGACAGTGGGCTTGTCATCAATCGTCAGAATCAAACCTATCCCCTCAAGCGCCGAATAGCCGGATAAATTTCTCAACTCGGTCAGGTTTTTTTGCATATTACCGAGATCGGTTTCATCATTGCTTAGATTTTCACTCAAAGTATCTATTTCTGTGCGCAGGCCGCTTAAATAGGTTTCGCGCATATTGATTTCGGACTCTAAACTGTTTACCAAATTCACCAAAACATCGTTGCTGTTTACGGTATTGGTATGGATGGAGTCCTCCAAGCGGATTTGGGTGATTAAGACTAATCCCAGAAAGAAACAGGCGATGGTGAGGGGAATGATTTTTTTGCGCATCAAAAACGCCTCCTAAAACATAAAACCAAACAGCAAAAGGGTGTGTAAACAGTGCTTTTTGGTGAAATTAAAAAAATTCTTAGAAATATTTGCAAGTAAATGTTTTCATTTGCTTGATTTTGTGGTACATTATAAGTAAAAGCTTTGGCATGAAGCCAAGAAAACATTTTCAAGCAAAACTTTAGATTAGTATATATTATCTGCCAAAATTTTTCAAGAAGATATGCGCAGAAACTTGTGTAGTTTTAGTTAAGATTTTTTGATTTTGAAAGGTGGAAGAGCATGAATAGCTTTATTTCCATGGTTTTAGATATATTTAAACCGGCAAGTATTTTAGATATAGCTATTATCGCCATAGTCGGCTATAATTTATACAAAATGATTAAAGGCACCAGAGCGGTGCAGCTTTTAAAAGGTATCGCGATTTTGTTAGTGCTGAGCTTTGTCAGCGAATTTTTAGGCTTAACGACGGTAAACTGGCTTTTGGTCAAATTTCAGACTGTGCTTTTTATTGCGATCCCTATCATTTTCCAGCCGGAATTGCGCCGCGCTTTAGAAAAAATCGGTACGGGCAGTATTTGGCGGGTGTTTAAAAAGACGGAGGATACTCCGCAAAATGTCATGGCCAATGCTAATCAGATCATCCGCTGTATGACCTATGCGGCGAAAAATAAAACCGGAGTTTTAATCGCGATCAAGCGGCAGATGGGTTTGGGCGAGTTTGTTGATACGGGGATCGAAATTGGCGGCAAGCTCACTGCCGAGCTTTTGGGCAATATTTTTATTGTCAACACTCCGCTTCACGACGGCGCAGTCATCATTGACGG
>QAKL01000024.1 GCA_003343815.1 Clostridiales bacterium | reverse complement strand
AAATGCCGTTTCGCGCTGAACCAATCCGCACCTATAAATTTGCTCACCATCCACACATTGCACAAAGCCGCACAGCCAAAACCTACCACTGTACCGATCGCCGCTCCTCGGATTCCGAGCACCGACACAGGCGTCAGCACATACGTTAACGCAATTTTTATCACTACACCCAAAGCCAAACTGCTCATCGGCACATAAACCTTGCCCAAACCCTGTAAACAGCCGGAGCTCGTCTGATAAATACCGACCGCCACTACCGTAAATGCTACCCACGCCAAAGCCACTCCCGCCTCCGGAGTATTAAATAAAAGCGTACAGATCGGTGTCGCCAACACACACAAGCCAACCGCCGCCGGAAAAACGATAATTACCGTCAAAAGCATCGCCGTGTGAAAATCATTCCGCACCTTAACCTTATCATTATCTGCCATCGCCTCCGCCACCGCCGGCACCAAGGACGCCGACATCGCTGTCGTAATAATAAACGGCAGATTAATAATCGGATTAGCATAGCTGGAAATATACCCTACCTGAATTAAAGCCTGCGCCTGCGCCATGCCTCCTGCCATCAGGCGCGGAATCACCATAAAAGAGTCAATTAACTGCATAATCGGCAAAACCAACGCACCAATCGAAATCGGGATAGCCAAAACCACGACCTTTTTCATGATTTGCCCATTCGTTAAATCCAAGCGGCTTTCGCCCTTGCTCCACGGATGTTTCTTTTGAAACCACACAAAAATACACAATAACACCGTAAATGACACCGCGCCGCCCACAGCCGCGCCCATCGATGCTCCTGCCGCGATATATTCCACACCGTAATCCAACGTCAGATAAAGCATCGCAAAAATCGTGCCCACGCGGCCAAACTGCTCCACAACCTGCGAAACCGCCGTCGGGATCATCTGCTGCAAACCTTGGAAATATCCGCGCATTACGCTCATTAAGCAAGTAAAAAGCATCGCCGGAGCAATCGCTCTGAGGCTCATCGCCGCTCTCGGCTCATGCAGCCAGTTTGCCGCGATCCAGTCGCTCGCCGTATATAATGTCACTGCCGCCGCAATACCTATCGCCACCAACACCGTTAAAGCAACAAAAAAAATCCTCCTACTGGCAGCACTGTCGCCACGCTTTTCCTGCTCGGCAATCAATTTAGACACCGCCAAAGGAATCCCCGCCGTCGATAGCGCTAACAATATCGAATAAACCGGATACACCAATCCGTACAAGCTCGCCGCCTCTTTACCGGCAATCCGATTAAACGGTATCCTGTACAATGCCCCCATCATTTTGCCCAAAATCCCGGCAACTGTCAAAATAGCGGCGCCTTTTACAAATGACTTCCCCAAAACTCTCATCCTTTCGTTACATATTTATTTCAATTTTTTATTCGCAAATTTATGCCTTTACAAACTATAGCCTACCCATTTTACCCTACAGGCCTCATTTTTGCAAGACGGTAACTGAAAATTTATCATTTGTTTATATCCTAATTGAAACATTTTTAGCAAAACAGCATTATTATCATTATTAATTTTTTTAGAAAAATAGCTAAAACAAGCAGATAATGTATACATTTTACCCTGTATACATCTTGACATTTTCTTCACATTCTGCTACAATAAGTGCAATGCAAATTTCTGATATTGTAGCATTTGTCTGCATAAATGTATACAAGTATCCGAAAAAGAAAACGCAAACTTATTTAAAAAGGAGAGATTTTTGTGAAGAAAAAATCATTTGCTTTGTTGGCAGTATTGCTCATCATGTCCTTGATGCTGGCTGCTTGCGGCGGTGGCGGTACTGCTACTAACGGAGACACCGAATTAACCGGTGATTATATTTTCGCTTCCGGCGGTACCTCCGGTACCTATTATCCGTACTGCGGCGCTGTAGCCCAGGCTTGGATGGATCAGTTTAACGGCTTAACCATTACTGTTCAAGCTACCGGCGCATCTGCGGAAAACTTGAACTTAATCAACAAAGGCGAGGCTGACATCGCTATCGTCCAAAACGACACCATGACCTATGCTTACGAAGGTACTGAAGGCTTCTCTAATGCAGATCCTATCAAAAACTTCTCTGTTATGGCTACCGTTTATCCGGAAGTAGTTCAGATCATCGCTCGTGCTGACAGCGGCATCACCTCTGTAGCTGACTTAGCAGGCAAAACCGTTTCCGTCGGCGACTTAGGCAGCGGCGTTGAAGCAAACGCTAAACAAATCTTAGGCGCTGTAGGCTTAACCTTTGATGATTTGAAAGCTCAGCATTTAGGCTTCGGTGCTTCCGCTGACGCGATGAAAGACGGCAAATGCGACGCTGCATTTATCACTGCCGGTATTCCTACCACTGCTGTCATGGAGTACGCTAACACCAACGACATGGTTTTAGTTCCGATTGATCAGGAAACCATCGACAAATTAACCGAGCAGTATGCATACTACACCGAGTATACCATTCCTGCCGACACTTACAAAAATGCTGAAGATGTAAACACTGTTGCCGTTAAAGCTACTTTAGTTGTAAGAAGCGATATGGATGACGATACCGTTTATACCTTAACCAAAGCTTTATTCGACAATCAGGAAGTTATCGCTTCCGCTCACGCCAAAGGCGCTGAGTTAAACCTCGAAACCGCTGTTGAAGGTGTTTCCACTCCTTTACATCCCGGTGCTGAGAAATACTACAAAGAAGTAGGCATTTTGAAATAATGTCCAAAAAGAAACTCTTTGCCGCAGTCGCACTTGTTGTGGCTGCGGTTTCTTTATTCGTCATCATCAACTACAATCATAACACAAATACCTTGGTTATGAAAAATTTTAAAACCGGGGAAACTTACTTAGAGGTCCCCTTAAACGACGATCATTTGTTTTCCGTTTCCTATACGCACTCGGTTAATAAAAGCTTAGTAGAGGAATACTATACCATCACTCCCAAAGACGGCATCGTTTTAGTCAAAGCCCGCTATAACAATTTCGGCGCAGGTGTCGCCACCGAACTCACCGACGGTCAATACTTGAGCTATGATAACGAAAACTACATGGTCATCAACAACATGCACGTCCCTATTTCTCAATTAGTTTATAAAGTCGGTACCGTAAGCGACCACATCTTACATATCGGTGATGAGTCATGGCACTTGAAAGAATACGCCCCGGAACTAACCAGCGTCACTTTCACGCTCAAATAATCGCCTCTCAATTATCTTCAAAAAAGAGGTGTTCAATCTCACATAACCCAAGAAAGGAGCTTTTTCATGGATAAAGAGCAACACAAACACTCCGAAAACCCAGATAATTTCCGCGCTCTGACACAGGATGAAATGCAGGAAGTATTAAATAAATACGACCGCGAAAGCTCGACACGCATTTTCCAAGGCAAAAAGCAAAAGATTATGCGCTGGCTTTTGATCGCCTTTTCCCTTTTTGCTTTAGCAATCAATACCGTTTGGTATATGCCTGTCCAGCAGCACCGCGCCATATTTTTGGCAGCAGTATTATTTTTAGTCTATCTCTTGTACCCAGCAGCCCAAGTCATGGATAAGCGTAACAACAAAATACCCATTTACGACTTAGCCTTAGCTTTAATCAGCTCCGGCAGCTTTTTGTATATGTACTTAAACTTTGAAACTATTGTCGGTCGCGCCGGAAACTATCAAACAATTGACATCGTTATCGCGGCTATTGCTATTCTCCTCTTGCTGGAGGCTTGCCGCCGCGTCGTCGGTATCCCGATTTTAGTCGTAGTTTTATGCTTTTTGGCATACGCATATTTCGGCAAATACATCCCCGGATATTTTTCACACCGCGGATTTACCTTGCAGCGTATCATTTCTCATATGTATTACACCACAGAGGGTGTCATCGGTACACCGCTCGGAGTCTGCTCGACGTTTATTTTCCTGTTCATCTTATTTGGTTCATTCTTAGAAAAAACAGGTATCGGTCAATTCTTCATTGATGTCGCTAATGCTATCGCCGGGCGTGCGACAGGCGGTCCGGCTAAAGTAGCCGTCATCGCCAGCGCTCTGCAAGGCACGATCAGCGGCTCCTCTGTCGCTAATACCGTTAGCTCCGGCAGTTTCACCATCCCGATGATGCGCAAAATGGGCTACCGCCCCGAATTTGCCGCCGCAGTTGAGGCCGCTGCCTCCACCGGTGGACAAATCATGCCGCCTGTTATGGGCGCCGCTGCTTTCCTGATGGCAGAGATGACCAATATTCCGTACTCGACCATTATCATCGCGGCTATTGTCCCGGCGGTATTATATTTCACCGGCATTATGCTCATGGTGCATTTTGAAGCGAAAAAGCTGCATTTGCAAGGATTACCTGATGAGGATATTCCACATTTAGGGCATCTGATGCTGACAAAATGGTACTTGCTTTTACCGCTTGTCGTTTTAGTCGTCATGATGATGAACGGCTATACCGCCTCCCGCGCAGCTTTATTCGCTATCGTTTTATCTGTTATCGTCAGTATGTTCCGCGCCGACACGCGCATGAGCTTTGACGATGTGCTGACCGCTTTGGAAAACGGTGCCCGCAATATCATCAGCGTGGCCGTAGCCTGCGGTGTCGCCGGCATCATCGTCGGTACTGTCGTTTTAACAGGCTTAGGCTTAAAATTAGCCACCGGCTTACTTATGCTTTCCAATGGTCACGTTTTACTCGCTTTATTCTTCACTATGATTGCCTCGATTATCTTAGGCATGGGCGTGCCTACGACCGCTAACTATGTAATCATGGCGACTATTACCGCACCAATCGTTATTAAGCTCGGTATTCCGCTTTTACCGGCGCACATGTTCGTTTTCTACTTTGGTATTGTTGCCGACATTACGCCGCCGGTTGCCTTGGCTGCCTATGCAGGCTCGGCTATCGCCCACAGCAATCCTTTACGGACAGGTGTCACCGCGACCAAATTGGCGATTGCGGCGTTTATTATCCCCTATATTTTCGCCTTAAATCCTGCCATGCTTATCATTGACACTCCCGCACTGGAGGTCATCACCGTCGTCGCTACCTCGTTAATCGGTATGTTCGGCGTTGCAATCGGCATGGAGGGCTACTGCATAACTTATATGCCGTGGCTTGACCGCATTATGGCTATCGCCGGAGGTTTAACCTTGATCGTGCCAGGTCTTATCACCGACATTATCGGCTTCTGCCTGATCGCTGCAGTTTTAGCCTTGCAATTTGTGCACAAAAAACATTACGATAAAAAAGGCGTCGTCCACAAGCGCCGCAAACGCGCTATAAACGAACCGCAAGAATAGAAAATAGGCGAACCATTTTACGGTTCGCCTATTGTTCTGTCTGCATAAAGGCACGAAAAAAGCCCGCTAAAAAGCGGGCTTTTATATTTTCAAATTACATCTGAGCGTTCAAGTCGCCGTTCAAATCCAATTCACGTACTTTCTGACCGCGAGAAAGCTCGATAACAGCAGCATTTTTCTCAGGATCGATAACGATACCGAATTTTTTAGCCATGCTTCTCTTACGGTTGTAGTCAACCTCGATAAATTTATATTTATCGCCGGCATTTTTGTTAGCCAAGTCAACAGCACCCATTTTATCCAAGCTGCCGTTGAAATCCTGGCACCAGAAGCCCATCAATACAGGTTTCTCAGACTCGACAACATTCTTGCGGAAGTCTTCCATTTCCTCGATATAACGCTCAGCAGCGGTAGCAGCGGTAGCGCCGTCACCGACAGCAGTAGCGACCTGACGCAAATATTTCTCGCGAATGTCACCTGCAGCGTAAACGCCAGGTACGGAGGTCTCCATAGAATCATTAGTGATAACATAGCCGCGTTTGTCTAACTCTACAGCGTCGCCCAAGAATTTGGTTCCCGGTACCATACCTACGAAGAAGAAGATACCCTGACAGGGGAAATCGGTCAACTCGCCGGTTTTCATGTTTTTCAAAACAACGCCGGTAACTTCATCCTCACCTTTGATTTCGCTTACAACAGAGTTCCAAACGAAGTTCATCTTCGGATGAGCAAAGGCTTTCTCGGCAGCTTGTTTGTTGCAGTCCAAAATACCTTCGTCATGCAGAACGATAACGGTAATTTTGGAAGCAAATTTAGCGATGTACATGCCTTCCTCAATAGCTTGGTCACCGGAACCGACAACAACTACTTCCTGATCTTTAAAGAATTCAGCATCGCAGGTAGCGCAGTAAGCAACACCTTGACCGGTCAATTCTTTTTCACCGGGGATACCCAATTTACGAGACTCGGTACCGGTAGCCAAAATAACGGCTTTAGCCTGATATTCATTTTTCTTGGTTTTGATAACTTTGATATCGCCGCTGAAATCAACGCTTTTAACCTCTTCACGAGTGAATTTTACGCCGAAAGCTTCAGCATGCTCTTTCATGTTGCCGGTCAAAATCGGACCGGTAGAGTTATTGTAACCGGGATAGTTTACAATCTCACGAGTAGTATAAGCACGACCGCCTACGGTGCTTTTTTCAATAACCAAAACGTTCATTTTAGCACGACCGCCGTAAATACCTGCTGCCAATCCGGCAGGACCGCCGCCGATAATGACTAAATCATAAATCTCTGACATTTTTCATTCCTCCAAATAAATAAAGTGTATTAAAAAAAGTTTTAACTCTTATCTTATTATAACACAATTTAGGCATTTGACCAGTCTTTTTTTTCACAAATACTAAATTTATTCTTTAATACATATGCGAGATTTTTTTATTGAATAATTTAAAAAAATAGATAAAAAAACGTATACTAATTGATATATTTAGATAACTACCTTTCTACTTTGCCTTATTTTTCCATGAGAGCACTCGATTTACTTTAGCACAATATTTCTCATACTCTCTGCCATAAAGCTCATGCAGCCACTTTTCCTCGATGCGTTTTAAAATGCTCCTCAAAAAAGTCAATAAAAGATAGACAAAATAATCAGATAAAAATTTT
>QAKL01000079.1 GCA_003343815.1 Clostridiales bacterium | reverse complement strand
AAAAGTGCGGCTCATTTTTTCCATGCGGGCAGCGGCTTTTTCAATAAAAGGGAAAAATTCCTCAAAGGCGTTCAGCAAATGGTCTACACTGTCGGCAAAACCACGAACGTTGGTTGTTGTCGATTTGACCTTATCGACAGTCCGCATCAAAGGCAGGGTGGTTTTGTTTGGCTCGCTCATGAGAAAATATTACACGCCGGAGCCGCAGCCGTAGTTAGTGCCGCAGTTAAAGATGCCGCAGCTAAATAACCATCTCAACAACCAAATAATGATAATCAACATAATCAAAGTTTCAAAGAAACTGCCGTTGCAGCTGCAGCCGAAGCCGTTGCCGCCTTGGGGAGCGCAGTTGTCATCGCATCCGCCCCAGCCAAATCCAAATTGACTCGTTAAATTTTCAGACATATAAAATCCTCCTCGCAAAAGAAATATTGGGTGTTTCTTGCCTTACATTAACATGATATGAAAAAACGCTTAAATGGTTAATCAAAATCCTTATTTTTTGAAAGGAGTTTTCACGATGGATATTAAAGATTTTCCTCTGCCTGCCAATGTAGGCGAGATGCGCGCCTTATTAGCGCAATTTGCCTATATTTTGCCTGAGGACAAATATCAGGCTATTATGGGTGTTTTAGACAAAATAGAAGCCGAAAACGGCATCCAATCAGCCGAGCAGGGACAAGAGGTCTTAGCCGAGATTATCAATATGTTAGGGTTCGGCAGTCAAAGCAACGAATAAAACGCTGTTTTCAGCGTTTTATGATAGGAGGACAAGCTGTGAAAAAATATCTATTTCCCAATTTTAAATGGCACAGTTGGCTTTTGGCTTTAATTATAATAGGCGGCGTGCTCTGCGGAGCGATAGCGGCATATATTTTGGATCTCGTTACATGCAGTGAATTAGGACAAGGATTAGCCGCTTTAAGTCCAAATGCTGACGGCAGAGAGCTGTACTTTAATATTTTAAAGGCAAATAGCAGCGAGCTTTTAAAAATTTATTTCTTCGGTTTGTGCCTGCCGGGAGTGTTTCTGCTTATAGGATATCTCTTTTTCAAAAGCTTCAGTTTAGGATTTCTCGCGCTTTTTATCCTGCGCGCTAATCCATGGCCTAGTTTCAGCGCAGCGATAGGGGCGGTTTTAGTGCCACAAATTTTATTTTTTCCGCTGCTTGTCGCGGCGGCAAGCTTGATGTTTCAGATGAGTTTGTTGATTTTTTATCTGAATAAGCAGGAGCTTTTGAAAGAAATCCTCGCTAAAAGCGCAATTATGCTGATTATTTTACTTATTTGTGCCTTGGTTTCGTTAATAAACAGCGGGTTGGTGATAAAATTATTTTAAAAGCTTGTCTCGTGGGCAAAAATAGTGTAAAATAAAAATAATTCAAGAAAAGGCGGCGAAAAAATGCAAGCTCAATTAGATGAATTTTTGACATATTTATTGGTAGAGCGCGGTTTGGCAAACAATACGATTGCCTCTTATAGGCGGGATTTAACGCATTTTATCGTCTATCTGGCTGATAAAAATATTACTTCTTGGAAAGAAGTGGATAAATACTGCTTGCACAATTATATGCAAGAGTTAGAAAATGAAAACTTACTTCCCAGCTCCCGCGCCCGTAAAAGCGCCGCATTAAAGAGCTTTTTCAGATATTTATATTTGGAAAAGCTGATCGCGCATAATTTAGCCGATGAAATCGAAACACCGAAACAAGAGCAGAAATTGCCGAAATATTTAACTATCGAGGAAGTAGATCGCTTGCTGGATGCGCCGAAAATTACGACACCTAGCGGCTGCCGCGACAAAGCGATGCTGGAATTGCTCTATGCCACGGGGATGCGCGTCAGCGAGTTAGTGGAACTAAAACTTAATCAAATCAATCTCGAAATGGCATATGTCCGCTGTATCGGCAAGGGCAATAAGGAGCGCATCGTGCCGTTAGGACAGGCGGCGATTGATGCGGTAGAGTATTACTGGCAGCACTGCAGACGTAAAGTCGTAAACTATTGGCAGAGCGAGTATTTATTTTTAAACAGTCACGGTGATAAATTAACACGCCAGGGCTTTTGGAAAAATTTAAAAAAATACGGACAAGCCGCGGGCATTACATCGCCTTTGACGCCACATGTTTTACGTCACTCCTTTGCGACGCATTTACTGCAAAACGGCGCTGATTTGCGCGCTATCCAAGAAATGCTGGGGCATGTGGATATTTCGACGACACAGATTTATACGCATTTATTAGACGAAAATAAATTCAAACAATATAAAGAAAGCCATCCGCGCGCGTAAGCACACAGGTGAAAAGGAGCAAATGATGAAAAAAGTAATTCTCATAGTTTTAGACAGCTTGGGCGTAGGCGCTCTGCCCGACAGCTGTAAATTCGGCGATGACAATCCTCATACTTTGCAGTCGCTGTATTTAAGCCATCCGGAAATACGCTATCCTAATTTAGAAAAAATGGGCTTAGGCAATATTGCCGAAGTAAATGAAGCAGCAGAGGCACAGACGAATGCTTACTACGGTAAATTAGCCGAAATATC
Source organism: Clostridiales bacterium (assembly GCA_003343815.1). Lineage (GTDB taxonomy): Bacteria > Bacillota > Peptococcia > Peptococcales > Peptococcaceae > QAKL01. The sequence continues at coordinate 6,015 of QAKL01000079.1, read as the reverse complement.
TAACGGCAAAGATACCACGACCGGTCATTGGGAGATGTGCGGCATCATTACCGTTGAGCCGTTAGCGACCTATCCTACGGGATTTCCCGCAGAAATGCTGGCGCCGTTTGTCAAATATTTAGGCACTGATATTTTGGGCAATGAAAACGCCAGCGGTACGGAGATCATCGAGCGTCTCGGGCGCGAACATATGTTAACAGGCAAACCGATCGTCTATACTTCGGCAGACAGCGTCTTACAAATAGCTGCACATGAGGATGTAATCCCATTGGATCGTCTATATGAAATATGCGCCAATGCGCGTGAATTATACCGTGAACAACCTTACCAAGTCGGGCGGATCATCGCCCGTCCGTTTTACGGTAAACCGGGAGAGTTTATTCGAGATAATGCCAATCGCCGCGATTTTGCCTTAAATCCGCCTACACCGAATCTCCTGACAGTTTTGCAGGAAAAAGAACGCGAAGTATTAGCCGTCGGCAAGATAGACGATATTTTTGCCCATGTAGGCATTAGCAAAGCAGTGCATACGAAAGATAACATGGACGGCGTTGATCAGACATTAGCTCTTTATCAAAATATGCAAAATGGGCTGCTTTTTACTAACTTAGTCGAGTTTGACTCTAAATACGGTCATCGACGCGATGTATTGGGTTATACAAAAGCCTTGGCAGATTTCGACCGCCGTCTGCCGGAAATTGTAGCGGCATTAGATGAGGAGACACTTTTGATAATTACAGCCGATCATGGCTGCGATCCTGCTTATCGCGGGACAGACCACACCAGAGAATATGTACCGTTTTTGATATATCATAAGCAATTCTCCTCTCCCGGTGCTTTGCCTACAGGTCAAAGCCTCGCCGATATCGGAGCGACGGTCGCCGATTATTTAGAGGTTGAGTATGCCTTGCCGGGACAAAGCTTTCTCGCGAGACTAAAATAAATAGCACTTTTTCCTGCTTATAGGCATAAATATTATTAAAGAGCCTAAAGGAGGGAGAAGCATGACAACAGAATCCCATGCCCAAAACGCTATATCCAATAATTTAGACCTATATCGTGGACACACTAACAGCCAAAATATAATCTATAAGAATATTTTGCTTGATAAGGAGAAAATTATCGCATCAGAAATCGTTCAAAATACAAATCAGCCAGAAAATATTGCCAAGCGCGCAGAAAAATCCACGCAAAATACGGAAGTAAGCGCTAAAAATTGTGCTGAAACAGCCGATATTTGGCAAACATATCTGGCATATGCGGAAAATGCTTTGGCAAATTTAGCCGCGCAAAATATTTACGCCAACTGCGCCGAATCTACAGAAACTACGGAATTACCCGGTCAAAATATATGCGCGGATGAGACTGTAACAGTATTTGAGATGAACGACGAACTTAAAACGCAGCTGGACAGAATGGAAAATATGATGAACGATATTTATTGCTGCAGTCAGAAACTTTACGAGAGTTTGTTGGCGTATTGCAATAATTATACAAAATGAATGTTAAAAATCGCTTTAAAAAACTCCTAAAACGGCGAAATTTTATATCAGCAGAAAATCATAAGAAAATAATAGAAAACGAATCATAAAGATTACGTTTTCTATTATTATTTAGGTTTACATAATATTGATTATCAGAAGCTGTGTGACAAAAGAACAAACGGTTTATTCTTTCTTTATAAACCCGCATAAAAACCTCGCGATAAATTTATCGCGAGGTTTTTTAATCACTTTTTAAAGATGCGTCTCAATTTTTCCTGCCAAATCTTATGGCGCATCATGCGCAAATTGCGCTTTTCGATTTTCGCTTCATCTTTAGTCGGCGTGCCGTAATCGGATAAAAACGATTCGCTTTTCCAATCACCGACGGTTAATTCTCGGATACCGCAGGCCCATATATCATCATATAAATGGCAGTTCGGGCACTCGGAAAAATATCCGCTGTTAATACCATAGCCCATAAATTCTTTAACTACCAACTTTGCTCCGCAAATGGGGCAAGTATCCACCTCATAGCCGGGATGAAATCCCATTTTGATACCCCCTCTTTATTGTTCAAACATTTATTTTACATTATTATATTACAAAAGCCACGCAAAAGATAATGCGGCTAACAATAAATATGTTTTATAGATAATTATTATAAGATAATCGCATGTTTTTGCCTGAAATCCACCAATAAACTTTCTACTTCGGCGTGATTGCAGGCAGGATAAATTAATTGCGCCAAACCTTTTTTGCCATCGATTGTTTTTAAGACTGCCAAGCCCTCACTGGCCTCCAAAATATGCACCAATTCGCTCAAATTTTTTGAGGAAAGTTTAATATCTTTTATCATTAATTAATTTCCTTGCGCATGAGGTCAAGCGGATAAAGCTTGTGCGGCACTTTCATTTTAACAATCATTTGGGCATTAGGGGCTTTCGTTATTATATTTCCATATTTATCTCGCATTTCCTCTATTTTTATTTCAATTTGCTGATATTTTGGTCCAAAAAATTCGACACTATCGCCTACTTTAAAATGATTGCGCTGTTCAATCGTGGCTATTTGCGTTTCTTCGTCATATTCCAAGACAATGCCGATGAAATCATAGGGCTTAATATAACCGCTGTGTGCGGAGTTAACGGCGCCTTTTTCCGGTTTGCCGAAATAAAAACCTGTACAGTATGGGCGATGACTGACTTTTTCCAGTTCGCCTGCCCAATAAGCGTAATCTGGTTTCTCTTTGTTAATTATCGCGTCCATAACAGCACGATAAGCGCGGACGATGCTGGCTGTGTAATACAGGCTTTTCATGCGCCCCTCTATTTTAAAGCTATTTATGGTGCCGTTCATCAGCTCTGCCATATTTTGCAAAAGACACATATCCTGCGAATTAAAGATGTAGCTACCGCGCTCGTCTTCTTCGATAGAGTAAAATTCATTGGGGCGCTTCTCCTCAACCAGCGCATAATTCCAACGGCAAGCTTGGACACATTCGCCTTTGTTGGCATCACGGTCAGCCATATAGTGGCTGAGTAAACAACGTCCGGAGTAAGAAATGCACATCGCGCCATGGATAAAGGTTTCGATTTCCGCGCCCGTTTTTTCTTTAATTTCAGCTATTTCGCTTAAAGATAATTCTCTGGCTAAAACTACACGCTCGACATTGCAATATTTCTGCCAAAAGAGCACATCTGCCCAATTAGTCGTATTGGCTTGAGTGCTGATATGGATGGGCAAAGCAGGCACAGTTTCGTGAGATAGCATAATTACACCGGGGTCGGCGGCAATGATAGCGTCAGCGCCTAATTGATATAATTCTTCCAAATATTCTTTTAAACCGACTAAATCCTGATTGTGCGGGAAAATATTGACGGTGACATAGACTTTTACATTATGCTCATGTGCATATTTGATGCCCTCTGCCAGCTCGTCCTCGGCAAAATTACCGGCAAATGCCCTAAGACCGTACTTTTTGCCTGCCATATAAACGGCATCCGCTCCATAATGCACGGCAAATTTTAATTTTTCCAGATTTCCGGCCGGAGCCAATAGCTCGTATTTCATGTTAATCCTTCTTTCGTAAAATTAAAACGCCGTCTCCCAATGGGATGAGCGACATATTATAATGGGGATTTTCTTTCATCTGCGTTAAAAATTCCCGCATCCGATAAACAAAAGTTTTGCGGCGATGATTAGGGTAGTCTAAATTAACAACCCAGCCGTTTAATAGGACATTATCAGCAATAATGATGCCTCCCGGGGCCAGTATTTGCTCTAAGTAAGGAAAAAAGTTTAAATATTGTCCTTTGGCGGCATCTAAAAATATCAAATCAAAGACGTGATTTTCCTGTGCCATTTTGGGCAAATATTCGCGGGCATCGGCTTTGATGGCGGTAATTTTTGCGGCAGTGTGGCTTTTTTCAAAATAATACTGTGCTCTTTTTAAGCGCTCTTCGTCCAAATCCATAGTCAAAAGGCTGCCGTCAGCATCTAACTGCTCTGCCATTGCGATAGCCGAGTGCCCGATCGCCGTGCCGATTTCTAAAATATGTTTGCTTCTGCTTATTTTCACCAACAGCGCTAAAAAATTAGCAATTTCTTCTTCAACGATGGGGATGTGCTCGCTTTCGGCTTCTGCCAGCATTTCTGTCTGCCACGCTTTCGGCTCCGGCAAAAGCGAATGCATATAATTTTGCAATTCCTGCGCTAAGACTTCTTTCATCTCTTCTCTGCCTTTTGCTTAATAACCGTATTTTTGCCGATTTTTCAAATGTTCGCTGTAGGATGCGGCAAATACATGACCTACGCTTTCATCTTTACTCCACAAATAATAGAGATAATCTGTGCTCGCCGGCTCGCAAGCCGCTTCTAAAGATTTTAAGCCCGGATTGCAAATCGGAGTCGGCGGCAAACCTTTATATTTATAGGTGTTGTAAGGAGATTCGGTTTCTAAATCACTGTAAAGGACGACATCCTTGCGCTCAGGTAGAGCATAAATGACGGTCGCATCGCATTGCAACGGCATCCCCTCATTTAAACGATTAATATAAACCGAGGCGATCGTCGCTCTTTCAGAGTCTAATTTCGCCTCTGACTCAACCAAGGAAGCTAAAATGAGCATTTCCTGATCGCTTAGACCGCTTTTATTTTCCGGCAGAGAGGTTTTTACTTGCGCGAAACGATCTAACATCGCGCAGATGATCTGCCGCGGAGTGCTGTTGACGCCGATAATGTAAGTATCGGGGAATAAATACCCCTCCAAGCGATGCTCATTTTTAGGGCAATCGGCTAAAAACGGATATTCCTCAAAGGGATCATTCTCTACAATATCCCAAAATTCTTCCTCGCTCATAATATCATTGGCGCTGAAGCTTTCGGCGATATCTTTTAAGGTGTAGCCCTCAGGGATGGTGAATTTTTTCGTCTCACCGATACCGTTTAATAATTTGTCGGTGATTTCCTCCACACTCATGCTGGGGCTCAAGAGATAGCTGCCGACGCGCAGTTTGCCGTCATTACCGCTTTTTTTTACATAGTGGACAAAAGCGCGCTCGCTTCTTATCAATCCGTCCTCTTTTAAGGAAGCTGCAATTGATTTGGTGGATGCGCCGCTTGCTATTTCAAAAGGCTGAACGGCGATATTTTGCGTGTCGCAAGCTTTAGTAGAATAGTAATTTTGATAAAGTACGCCTACCGTGGCGATAATGAGCGCTAAAACGATAATCATGCCAAGCAGACGACCTTTTTTTATTTTGTAAGATTTATTTGCTGCGTGCTTTGCTGAATTCATAATTCACCTCAAATTATATTAGTTTACATAGGATATTATACTACATTTTTGGCTTATTTTGTAGGGGTATTTTGCTTAGAAATGAGAGTTTTTGATACAGATTGTTTTTTTCACAAATTACTCGGTAATTTTCATTTCTATAGCGCGCTCTGTATGAAACAGATATAAATACGCAGCTTTCAGCGGCTCCTGCCAGATCTCGCGAATCGCTTGAGCGTAAAGCTCGATCTGCGCTTGATAGTTTTGGATAAACTCACTCGTATTTTGGCGATTGATGTGGTTGCTTTTGTAGTCCAGCAAAACCCAGCCCCCCTCCTCCTGCCACATACAGTCGATGATGCCCTGCACCAAGACGGTGCATTCCTGATCGTCCGCAGCTTTAACTTTGACAGGCAACGTAAATGGTTGCTCGCGGTAAATATTTTCGGCCTTTAAAAGTCTCTGCCCCAAATCTGTGTGAAAAAAGCTTTCTATTTTGCCTAAATCAATCTGTGCGGTGCTTTCGGCTGGCAAAATATTATTGTACTCTAACTGCGCGGCTAATTCGCGTAAGTACGCCTGATCAATATTTTCCTTTAAATCCATCTGACTCATGATCGTATGCATAACAGTGCCTTTTTGCGCTGCGCTTAGCTTATTATCGCTTTTTATAAAATCAGGCAGTTTAAACTCCTGCGAGAGATGCGCATGGATATCCAGTTTATTTTTTTCATTAAGCGCCGTTACGCTGGTTTT
>QAKL01000122.1 GCA_003343815.1 Clostridiales bacterium | reverse complement strand
GAGCAGGACAGCGTGGATCTGGCGAAAATGGAAAACGTCAAATTAAAAATCGAGGGCAGGCACGATCCGTGTATTGTGCTGCGTGCAGTGCCTGTGTTTGAAAGCGTGCTGGCGATCGCCTTGGTAGATATGCTGCTGGACGAGGTGAGCATATGAGTGAAAATATGTGGTCGGATAGGATAGATACGGCTCTGAAAAATATGCCGTCGGCTTTCCCTAAAAGCGCGGTGGTAGCCTGCCAAGGAGTGGAGGGTGCTTATTCGGAATTAGCGGCACGGGAATTATTTGCCGAGCCTGAGATAATTTATTATAAAAGTTTCGAAGATGTCTTTACTGCTGTTGAAAACGGCAAGTGCCGCTACGGGGTGTTGCCGATCGAAAACAGCACCGCCGGCTCGGTCTTAAAGGTCTATGAGCTGATGGTCAAGCATAAATTCAGCATCGTCCGCGCGCTGCGCCTAAAGATAGATCATAATTTATTGGTAAAAAAGGGCGTCAAATTAGCGGAAATAAGCGAAGTCATTTCTCATGAGCAGGCGATCGGACAGTGCGGAGCGTTTTTGCAGTCAATGGGTGAGGTGAAAATTACCGCCTGCGCCAATACGGCGATGGCCGCCAAAATGGTCGCTGAAAGCGAGCGCCGCGATATAGCCGCATTATCTTCTGCCGTTTGTGCGGAGAAGTATGGTTTGGACGTCCTGCGGCAGTCGGTGCAGGATCAGGAGAATAATTATACGCGCTTCATCTGTATTTCTAAGGAATTGGAGATTTACCCTCGGGCGGATAAAATGAGCGTCATGCTGATTTTAAAGCACCGTCCGGGCGCACTTTACGAGGTATTGGCGAAGTTTGCCGAGTTTAATATTAATCTGACGAAAATAGAGTCGCGGCCGATCGCGGAAAGAGAGTTTGAGTTTAGATTTTTCTTGGATTTGGACTGTCCGGAGTATTCCGATAAAGTCGCGCAGTTATTAAATGATTTGCAAAAACAAAATGAAGTTTGCAGCTTTTTGGGATTATACACAGAAGTAAAATAAAAGGAGTGCTCATTATGGGAATGCGTTTTGAAAGAATGTTGCCGGTGCCGCAGGAGGTTAAAGAAAGATATCCGATTTCGTATCAGGCGACGGTGATGAAAGAAAAGGCGGACGCGCAGATCAAGGATATTTTGTGCGGTGAGGATAAGAGGATGCTTTTGATTATCGGGCCTTGTTCGGCGGATCATGAGGAGGCGGTGCTGGAGTATGTCCATCGCCTGAAAGAAGTGCAGGAGGAGGTCAAGGATAAACTTTTGTTTGTCCCGCGCGTTTACACCAATAAACCGCGTACTACAGGCGACGGTTATAAGGGTATGCTGCACCAGCCCGATCCTAATGCCCAACCTGATATGCTCAAAGGGTTACTGGCGATCCGCGAAATGCAAAGCCGTGTCTTGGAGGAAACGGGGATGCCGATTGCCGATGAGATGCTTTATCCGTCTAATTATGAATATTTGTCGGATATATTGTCCTATATCGCGGTAGGGGCGCGCTCTGTGGAGAATCAGGAGCATCGTCTGGTATCCAGCGGAGTCATCGCGCCTATCGGCATGAAAAATCCGACCAGCGGTGATTTTTCCGTCATGTTAAATGCCATTCATGCCGCGCAGAGCAAGCATGTATTTGCTTATCGCGGCTGGGAGGTCGAGACGACGGGTAATCCTTTGGCGCATGCGATTTTGCGCGGCAGTATCAGCAAGCATGGGATAAATGTGCCGAATTATCATTATGAGGATTTGGAGCGTCTGCACCAGATGTATGCCAAGAGCAATCTGGAAAATATGGCTTTAATCATCGACTGCAATCATTCGAACTCGGGTAAAAATTATCTGGAGCAGCGCCGTATTTGCAAAGAAGTCTTGCACTCCTGCCGCCACAATGCGGATATCGGCAATATGGTGAAAGGATTCATGATCGAAAGCTATCTGGTAGACGGCAATCAAAAAGTCGGCGAGGGCGTTTACGGCAAATCCATTACCGATGCGTGCCTGGGCTGGGAAAAATCGAAAGAATTAATTTTGGAAATCGCCGATTTGGTGTGAGGATGAAGTCGGATTTGATTGTTAGAAAGTAGTAAGGAACGAAAAAGGCGCAGGCTTTCTATCGGAAATACGGTTTTTGTCCGACAGAAAAAACAAAACCTTTTTCGGAGCAATTAGCCGAGATGAAAATGGTAACGAACACTTATGTATAAAAAAACAGCCGTTTAAGGTGCTTTTAGGTAAAATATGATGCCTGAAAACATATCTTGAACGGCTTTTACTATTTCAGCGGAGTTATTTTTAAAATGTCGGCGAAATAAATTTTCGCGGTATCGATTTTTAAAAATTGGCAGACAAAATCTATTTCGCACACTTTGCCGATTATGATTTGATAGGTGTGATTAATGTAGTAGGTGATGCTGATTTCTTGGTTTTTATGCAGAGAGTTTAGCATGGCGTTTAACTCCTCAAGCATATCGGCGGAGAGGGTGATTTTTGATACTTGGGTGAGCTCGCGCTCCTTTTGCGCTAATGCTTCCTCTAAACCGTCTAAGGCGGCAAAGGGCATGAATTGCTTGGCGCGCTGGGAGACGGGCATTTTGGGGTGAATTTTATTCGCCACTTTTATGACCTCCGATCTGGTGATTGCGCTCGCGGGTGGTGGCGGCTTCCTCAAAATTCATGCCGCGGAGCATGGCGTCTTTGCCGTATTTGTCCTTGATAGCGAGGATGGTTTGCGAGAGTTTCTTGCTTTTTTGCGTATCTTTAGCGGCAGTATCAAACAAAGAGGGCTGATAAACCGCTGTATCGCGGGTGACGTTGTTATAGCAGATATTGACGCGGCGGATAGTGCGCGCGGGAGAGACGATGCGCTCATAGACGGCGGTAACTGCGCTTAAAATCACATCGGAGGCGCAGGTTTTTTGGGGAAAATGTGCCGTACTCGAGGCCGAGTCTTTGTCGCTATAAGTGATATGAATAGTGATCGAGCCGCAGACGAGGGATTTTTTGACCATTTCCAAGCATAAAAGATCAAGCATTTCGCGCAAAATCAGCCTGCCCTCGCTAAACGAATAGTCGCGCATTAAGACCTGTCCTGCGGTGAGACAGTTGTTTTTCGGTTGATAGTTTTTGATATCGCGAATTGTGACGGGTTCGCGCCCCCAGGCATGGTCGATCAGTAATTCGGTGTCTATCCCGAACAAACGATAGAGCAATTCCTCGTCGGTATGGGCGATTTTTTCCATAGTGGTGAGGCCGTATTTGGCTAAGCGCGCAGCCGTCCCGCGCCCGATCCGCCAAAAGTCGGTGAGCGGCGTATGCTGCCATAATTTCAAACGGTAATTTTCTTCGTCCAAAAAGGCGATGAAATCGGGCGAGTGCTTCGCCAAAATATCCAAAGCGACTTTGGCTAAATATAGATTGCTGCCGATACCGCAGGCAGCGCGGATACCTAAATTATCGGAAATTTGCTGCATGAGTAAAAGTGCGAACTCCCGTGCGGTGCAGCGGTAGAGTTTCAAGTACGGCGCGGCGTTGATAAAAACCTCGTCAATCGAGTAGACGTGGATGTCCTCAGGGGAAATGTATTTGAGATAAATGGCGTAAATTTCCGCGGCGTAGTCGATATATTTCTGCATACGCGGCGGAGCGATGATAAAGTCGATATTTTTAGGGATTTCGAATAAGCGGCAGCGCCCGGGGAACCCTAAGTTTTTTAGGGCGGGAGATACGGCGAGACAGATGGTTTTTTCGGAGCGCTCCGGATCGGCGACGACTAATTTGGCTTTCATCGGGTCAAGACCGCGCTCGATACACTCGACCGAGGCATAAAAAGATTTTAAATCGATACATAAATAAACCGCGGCAGACATTTTATCACCTCTATAGCAGAACATTTGTTCTCATTATAACAAAGAAACACTGCTTTGACAAGAGTAAATTTTTACTAAATCACTTCTTGTTTGAAAGAAAGAAGTGTGCTATAATGAAACATCAGTAAGATTATAAAGCGAGGGATAAAATGTGAAAAAAATACTGCTTATTGCGACCGGCGGGACGATCGCCTCTAAGCCCACGGCAGGGGGATTGGTGCCGCAGATCACGTCGGAGGAAATATTAAACTATGTGCCGCAGGTGGCGCAGATCGCCGAAATTGATACTTTGCAGCTTTTTAATCTGGACAGCACCAATATCAACTGGCAGCACTGGCTTAAAATAGCGGAGTGTGTGGAGGAGCACTATGCGGAGTATGACGGGTTTGTCATCACCCACGGGACGGATACGATGGCGTATACAATCGCGGCACTAAGCTATCTGGTGCAAAACAGCGCCAAACCTATCGTGATGACCGGCTCGCAAAAGTCGATTTACGAGGAGGATACGGACGCGCGCAATAATTTGACCAATGCGTTTTTGTATGCGGCAGACGAGTACGCGCAGGGAGTTAAACTGGTTTTTGACGGTAAGGTCATCATGGGGACGCGCGCAAGAAAATCGCGCACCAAAAGCTATAATGCCTTTTCGAGTATCGACTATCCGGAGATCGCCGTCATTAGGGACCGCAGGATTATTTATTTTATTGAAGAGAGCAAACCTGAGGGTGCGGTCAAATTTTATCACAAGCTCGATCCGAAAGTGTTTGTCCTAAAATTAACGCCTGGCTTGGACGCAGGGATTTTTGAGTATCTGGCAGAGCATTATGATGCGGTGATCATCGAAAGTTTCGGTGTAGGTGGACTGCCCTGCTACGGCAACGAGGAATTTTTGAACAGTATCGAGCGCTGGCTGGCCAAGGGTAAAATCATCGTCATGGCGACGCAGGTTTCGCACGAGGGCAGCGATATGGAGGTTTATCAGGTAGGTAAAAAGATTAAGGATCAATATGAGCTGATCGAGGCGTATAATATGACGGTGGAAGCTGTTTTGGCGAAATTGATGTGGATTTTGCCGCAGACAAAGGAGCAGGCAAAGGTGGCGGAAATGTTTTATCAGCCGATTGCTAAAGATATTCTGTAAGAAAGCCGTGCAAACGGCTTTTTTTCGTGGAGAAAACGAAATGAGCAAAATTTGCGAAAAAGTTATGAAAACTACTTGACAAGGATTGGGAGAGAGAACACACTACAACAGGGCTATATAACGCTGTTATAAGGAGTACACTATATTATCCAGACAATTGCCGTTACGACTCATGCTTTGCCGAATACCCTTGGCTTTTAGCATTTAGAGAAGATTCTCTGGCCGTGTTAGGAGAGGAGGAGATTATTAAAAAATTTCCG
>QAKL01000008.1 GCA_003343815.1 Clostridiales bacterium | reverse complement strand
GGATAGAGCAACGGCCTTCTAAGCCGTGGGTCGGGGGTTCGAATCCCTCCTGGCACGTTTTGTTATCTAAATAGTTCCGGGAGCTATTATATCCTGTTTTTTCTATTTTTATAACTTATGCTGATTATGCACCTGAAATATTTGGAGATATAGCTCAGTCGGTTAGAGCGCATGCCTCACATGCATGAGGTCGAGAGTTCGAGCCTCCCTATCTCCACTCGATTAACAAGGCATTTCTATAAAAGAAATACCTTGTTTTTTTTGTGTGTTCAGCAGGTTTTTCAACGTTTTTGCAACGTCACGCTAAAAAGCACTCTTCGTTCGAAGAGTGCTTTTTCTTACATACTTTCGCGCAAGATTTGTTTGATCTCTGCTTTATCCAATACCTTATAGCCGCCGTCCATGATAAACACGCCCTCGGTGATACCGTCAAGCATATTCTCTGTCACGCCTAACTCGTGCAGATTCATCACCAAACCCAGCTTATTCATATACGTTTCCATTTTGGCTAAGCCCTCCAAAGCGATCTCCTCATCGCTTTTGCCTGCCGTTTCGACCTCCCAGACATTCACCGCATAGCGTTTAAATTTAGCTAAGCCGTAGGGCAAAATATGCTTATAATATGCCATCGACACCGCCGCCAAGGTCATGCCGTGAGTCGCATTGGTGTAGCCTCCCACCGACTGTCCCAGCATATGCACCATCCAGTCGGTCGTTTTGCCCTGAGCGACAAAAGTATTGAGCGCCCAAGTCGCCGTCCACATGATATTGCTGCGCGCCTCGTAATTTTGGGGATCTTCCAGCGCGATTAACGACGAATGAATCAGCGATTTTAACATCCCCTCCATGATATAATCGGAAGTATTATCGTCATCACCGGAGAAATACTGCTCCAAAATATGCGACATGATATCATAAATACCTGCCACCATTTGATATTTCGGCAAAGTATAGGTAAAGACAGGATTTAAAATCGAAAATTTGGGGAAAACATTATCGCCGAACACATGCCCGATCTTGAGCTTAGTTTCGCTGTTAGTAATAACCGAGCCTCCGTTCATCTCCGAGCCTGTGCCGACCATCGTCAGCACGCAACCTACGGGGACGATTTCATTATCCACATCCTCCATGCGGAGATAATATTTCTCCCAAGGATCCTCGCTGCAATGAATGCTGACGGACAATGCCTTGGCATAGTCGCAGACGCTGCCGCCGCCGACTGCCAAAATGAAGCCGATCTTGCCCGCTTTCGCCCGCTCGCAGCCCTCTTTTAATTTCGCCGCGGTAGGATTTGGCATGACGCCGCCGTCCTCGGTAATATTTTTGCCGCACTCTTTTAAAATCGCTACTACTTGGTCGTAAATGCCGTTTTTCTTGATCGAGCCACCGCCATAGACCAAAAGAACATTATCGCTGTAGTTTTTTAATTCCGCTGCCAGATTGTCCAGTGATTTTTCGCCAAAATAAAGCTTGGTCGGATTAGAATAGATAATCTCACCTAACATGAAAATTCCTCCTCGTCTTGACTACTGTTATTTTATATAGTATACTTGCTTTAAGCTTATTGTATAACTTAAAGTCAAGTTTAAGTCAAGAGATTTTTAATAAATAATTTTTAGGAGGTACATAAATGACCTATACCATCGGCGATATGGCGCAAAAATTAAATGTCGCACCATCCACCCTGCGCTATTACGATAAAGAAGGACTTTTGCCCTTTGTCGAGCGTTCAAACGGTGGCGTGCGCATTTTTAAAGATGAAGACTATGCTTTTTTGAAAATAATTCACTGTCTGAAAGTCAGTGGAATGCAGATCAAGGACATCCGCGAATTCATCTCGCTGGTCATGCAAGGCGATGAAACAATCGAGGCTCGCTTAGAATTATTCAAGAAACGTCGCAGCGAATTAGAAAAGCAAATGGCAGACTTAACAGAAACCTTGGAGGCGCTTAATTATAAGTGCTGGTATTACGAAACGGCGAAAAATTTGGGCAGCACCAAAGCCGTTGATGAGCTGCCGGACAACGCCTTGCCAGAGGAATTGCGTGCAGTAAGAACGAGACTGCATGAGGAATAAGGCAAAAAAATGAGCAAACCCCGTCTGCTTGAATGCAGGCGTGGTTTTGGTAAATTAAAACATCTCGCTGTTATAACATTCATCATTTTCAATCAATACTTCATCTGTCGGACTTATCATATCAGGCTTTTTCATGTTAATTGTTACTAATGTTCCACTGTTTCCTAAGGTAAACCATGCCGTTTTTGTGCTATCCCCTTCCACATAATGCTCATTATCTGTCTTATTATCATAAATATCTAAATTCTCACCAAGTGTTTGCGCAAAAACATCAATATCCATACCGTCTCCCAAGCTGCTTATAAGCTTATCCGCAGTGGTTATAATCATAAAGCATACGGCATCATCCTCAGGCGGATCAGAAGCAGTATCTCCTTTATATACAAAAAAATAATCATCATTTGGTGCATCCTGAAATTCGAAAAATATATAATCCGAACCAGGATAATAATCTCTAAAAATAATCTCTCTGTGCTTATTTTGTATCTCTTGATAGGTACTGCCTATGCTTTTTATAACATCTGTCTGCACTATTTCATTTATAAGCCATTCAGCATCAGCGTTATTGGTTGCGTATTCTCTTTTGTAGTTTGTTTCGTAGTCGGTTTCATTTTCTGCTTTTTCGTATCCGTATGATGAGTCATAATCGTCCGTATAATATGAATTATTGGAATAGACTCCTTGCTTCATCATCTCATTTGCTTCCTTATGAGCTTCATTCATCGCCTTGATCATAGTATAGGTTGAAAAAATCAAGGCAAAAACAATTATTATTGACAAAAGAGTAAGGTCTTCATTCTTCCCCATTTTGTTTGACATATTTTCACCTCATCGCTTAATTTTATAATCATCGCCGTATCTTTCATTTTCCATACGTTTTTTGATTGCCTCTGTATCTTTTGCCTGTCGTTCAGCTGCTTCAGCTTGAGCTTGAGCAGCTGCAGTCTGTTTGCGCAGTAATTCTGTGGTCTCCTTAGCTTGCCGTTCAGCATCCTCAGCCTGAGCTTTGGCAGCTATAGTTTGTTGTCGCAGCAATTCATTTCGGCGGCGCAGCTCCTCCACCTGTACTCTTTGCGCCTCTTTCTGGGACTGCAGTTTATCGCGCTCAATTGAAGCCATTTCATCATAATGATGCGCTAATTTTTCATTTTGGATATAATCCGCTGCCCAATTGTTAAGTGAGTACATATTATCTATAGTTTTTTGCAAAAGGGCAGGTATTTTTTGCGCAGGTTTTTGGAACTCATCCATAAATGGCAATATTTGTTCGCCTTTTTGCAGCACATTTTCCTTGGCTGCTATTACATTATTTAAAGCTATAATGATATTTTTATGCACATCAGAGCCATTTTCATACCCTTGCTCCATCTGTTTGTGCAAGGCAGAAAGTTTTTTATTTTTTTCCGCATCCGCTTCGTACAGCTCATAACCTAATCGTTTGGGAGAGATACCTTGTTTGAAACGATTATACTCGCTTCGCCCTTTAATTAAGCGCATACCAAAACCCCAAATACCTGCCATGCCGAAAAAAAATGCTGCCAAAATGCCCAAGCAAAAACTTGCTGTATTATAATAATAAGATGAATAATGTACTGTAGCCTCATACATCATAATGAACGCAACTGCCAGTAAGATAGATGACACGATAATCATTAATCTGTTGATATTCTGCGCATGCCTGTGTGATTCCCAGTAGTCATTTTGGATTTTTTCCTTTTTATTGCCGTATTCTTGCGTGATAGCTTTTTCCTGCTCACGACACTTCGCTATAAACTTCTCATCCACGCGTGGCAAAGCATCCAACTCTTTTTGGGCAGCATCCGCTTCTCTTATGGCGGAATTATAATTTTCGTCCAAATATTTCACTGCCGCTTTTGAAAACTGCTCATCTTTATCTTCACCGGCAGCAATAATTACATCTCTTGCTTTTTCATGTTCTTTTTTTACATCAAATAACATATAAGAAATATCTTTAATTTCGTGCGCGACCTCTTGATCAAGCTTTTGCCTCTTGCGCTGAATATCATTTTCGCTATCCCCACGTTGCGGTACAACCCCTTTAATTTTACGCACAAAAGGGGAGTTTACAGTATAATCAAGTGCTTTGATATATTCATCTTGTTTAGTCATAACATTAAACCCTCTTCTCACTAACTTTTATATTGCAATAAAACGGCAACGTTTCTCACTATCTTTTGCATTCACATTTTTGCCTAATCCTATACGTTTTGATATACATATTGCGCCAATAAGCGTATCGTCTTCAAGCCAAATTTCTTCAGAATTTAAAATATCTGCACCATGCAAATTTTTACTACTGCTGATTTTAAGAACATCCGCAGTTTTTAATGGACCACAGTACTTATTTTCTTTATCAGCGCAAGCTCGAATTAGGACGTTGTCTGATTTACCCGTTTCTCCAGCCACAATCAAGAACATTCCAGCATAAATGCAGCAAGTACCACCCTGCTCAAACAACGGAGTATTAGCTTTTGTTGCATGTTTATCACCGCCGTTACCTTGAAAACCATAACCATAATTTGCAGTATCGTCAGCATTATAAGCCTCAACTTCGCAAATTTTTACTTTTATAATTTTACCGTCAGGCAATTTGCGGCACAAAAGCTTGCCCAAAAGCCAAGGTGCCAGTGATTCGGCTGATAGAGTAAAAATTTCCCGTTCTTTAGCGGTATAACGCATTTAATCGCCTCCTTATATATCTTGCAAAAAAGTGTACATTTTTGCATATGAAATTTTTCCCTTAAAATTATATATTATGCTACATTTTGCTTGATTTTTATGCTAAAATATGTTAGGCAATGATTAAATAGCATACAAGGCTTGACTTTACCAAAATGTACACTTTTTTGTAAAGTCAAGCCTTATTGTTTTCGTATTGCCTCGCTCGATAGCGAAAACTCGAAAGCGGCATATTGCACATCTTTGCCGCAGCCGTTCCAGTAATCTCGCCTTTAGTCCACGATTCATATGCTTGGTCAAACACTTTCGACAACTTTTGCGGTGGCCTGCCGAAACGTACACCTTTGGCCTTCGCTAATGCTATGCCCTCTGCTTGGCGTTTTTTGATATTCATACGTTCGTTTTCCGCCACGAAAGATAATATTTGCAAAACTATATCGCTTATGAACGTTCCCAGCAAATCTTTGCCTATTCTGGTATCCAAAAGCGGCATGTCGATTACGACAATATCCACATTTTTCTCTTTTGTTAATATCCGCCACTGCTCCAATATTTCATAATAGTTTCTACCTAAACGATCAATGCTTTGGATATAGAGAACATCGTCTTGTTTCAATTTTCGCACCAATTTTTTGTATCGCGGTCGCTCAAAATCAGCACCGGATTGTTTGTCAATATAGATATTACTCTCTTTAATCGCCAATTCTGCCATTTTAGCTAATTGTCTGCTTTCATTTTGCTCTCTGCTGCTTACTCGCACATAACCATATATCTCGCCCATAATTGCCTCCGTTTAAATAATTTAAAAAGCCTTTAGCTTTAATCTTAATGCATAAAATGCACCAATACTATAGCTAAAGACTCTTATTTTTATCGTTCAGCAATATGTAATGTTTTTAGCACGAAAAAAGGACATCAGAATCTGATGTCCTTCGAGCAGGGGCACTAGGACTTGAACCCAGAACCAATGGTTTTGGAGACCACTACTCTACCAATTGAGCCATACCCCTATATTAAACTCCCCCTGTCGGGCTCGAACCAACGACATCGTGATTAACAGTCACGCGCTCTACCGACTGAGCTA
>QAKL01000107.1:7754-16456 GCA_003343815.1 Clostridiales bacterium | reverse complement strand
GCCGGTATTTTGTATTATCTGTTTAACGTGCCGCTTTTCTTTTTAGCATTTAAAGGCGTCAGCCGCCGCTTTTGCCTGCATACGCTGATCTGCGTTTCCTTAACGACCCTGTTTTTATCCTTCATCCCCATTCCCCCGCACTCTCTTTTGCCCAACGACACCTTGGGCTCGTGTCTTTTCGGCGGCTTGATGTGCGGTGCAGGCTTAGGACTTACCTTACACGCCGGAGCGTCCTTAGGCGGGACGGATATCATCGGCGTATACCTAATCAAAAAAGGCTCTAACTTCAGCGTCGGCCGTGTGAATTTATTTATCAATCTTTTCTTATATTTAGCATGCTTTTTAGTTTTCGACATCGCGACGGCGCTTTACTCCATCGTTTACTCGGCGGTGATGTCCCTCACCATGGATATGGTGCATACGCAAAATATTAATATGGAGGTTTTAATCATCTCCAAAGGTCACGCCGACGAAATCACCCATGCTTTAACCTCCGCTTTAACCCGCGGTGTCACCCGCTGGCACGGCGCAGGCGGCTATACCAACGACCAGGAGGATGTCCTTTACTCGGTCATGTCCAAATACGAAATTCCCCAGATGCACCGCATCGTCGAGGAAATCGACCCGCGCGCTTTTGTCGTAGTCAAAGGCAAAGCCCACGTCTACGGCAATTATTTAAAGAAACTCTAAAATATTTTCTGAGCGCTCACATGCTTTTCCTGCCGCAAACAAAAATAAACCGCTTAAACAAGCGGTTTATTTTTGTTTAAAGGTAAAAAACCTCTGTCCCAGATAGTTTAAAGCAACAAATAAGCACATACCCACCAGCATGGCGGCATTTTCGCGGATATTTACGGCGAAATTTTGCAACAAATATCCCGTCAGAGGTTTGGCGATCCCGTAGGCCAAGAAATAGCACACCAAAATATTCACAATAAAGCGCACGATTTCTGCCAAACTTTTTTCCTTGCTTTGAAAGGTAAAATATTTATTCAGAAAATAGCTTAAAATGCTCCCGAAAAAATAATTCATTCCGCTGGATACCCAGTAGCTCAGATGAAGCAGATTATACGCCGCAAACATAATCGTCGTCCCGAAAAGCGTATTTATAATCCCCACCAATATAAATTTCGCCAAAGTGCGGTCGATAATTTTATTTTTCATCCGTACCTCCGCACTCCTCAGCAATGATATAGCGCGGGCGATCCTTGATCTCATCGTAAATTTTCGCGATATAATACCCTATTATCCCAAGCGACATCATGATGATACTCCCGCTGAAAAGCTGTAATAAAATTACCGTCGTAAAGCCGTCTACCGCGATCCCTACGATTTTCTGATAAAGCGCCGCAATACCTAAAATAAGCGAGGCAATCAACATCATCGCTCCCAAAATCGTCACGATTTGCATCGGTGCCGCCGAAAAGGAGGTGATATTGTTAAAAGCATATTTGACCAGCGCCCACGCCGACCATTTGGATTGCCCCACGGTGCGTTCGCGGACCTCAAACTCAACTTTCGCCGTTTTAAAGCCGACCCATGAGGATAACGCGCGGAAAAACGCGTTTTTTTCCTTCATCGTTAAAAGGGCATTAACCGCTTTCCGATCTAAAAGCTTGAAATCCGAAGCATTCTGCATATCGACACGGCAGGCTTTGCTGATTAAATGATAAAAAGTTTGGGCGCATTTTTTGTGAAGAAAACTTTCCTTACCGCGATCAGTTTTGACTGCCTCCACCACCTCGGCACCATTCTCCCACAAACGGTACATCTCGACGATTTTTTCCGGAGGATGCTGCAAATCACAGTCGATAAGTACGCAAGCATCGCCCTTTGCTGCCGAAAGCCCCGCAAACATCGCCGCTTCCTTGCCGAAATTGCGCGAAAAGCTGATCCCGCGGATATGCGTATCCTGCGCGTTTACCGTGCGTATTTTCTCCCATGTGCGGTCTGTCGAGCCGTCGTCGACAAAAATTATTTCGTAGTTAATCGCATTTCCAGCCAAAACTGCGCTGATTTCCGCCGCCGTTCGCTCGATCATCCCCTCCTCGTAATACGCCGGTATGATAACCGATAAAAGCTTCTGCATTTACATCCCTCCCTCGCCCAAATTTATCTCGACATCCTCGTTTAATCCGTAAAAAAGCCGGAAATATTTCTTGCGGTACTCGCTTTTAGGATCAGGCTCCCACAAATACTCCTCATGGGGGAATTTCGGCAGGGTAATCTCCACTGCGTTAGTGTCAATCGCCTCAGCAATAATTTGCATCCGCTCGCGTCCTGTTGCGCCGATATCCGTATAAATATATCCCCAATAAAACAGCGGTACCAATAAAATTACACTTAATACCATACTTTTGCGAATATTTAACTCTGCCAAAATAGCGCATATAAACATTACCAAAAAGACTAACGGCATGAGAAATGACCGTTCGCCAACCGTATTGATCACCACCAGCGGCACCATTACCAAGGGCGCCGCAAGCCAAATCCCGCTCATTTTAAAAAGCTTCAGCTTATCCTGCCAAAAAGCGAAAATAATCGCCGCAAAAATACTTGCGAAAAATAAAACATTGACCGCTGCCGTCGCAGACAGGCTCATCTGCGCGTCAAATGTCGGCAGATAGTATACCGCCGCTAAAACTGCGGTGCTAAAGCCCACAAAGGCGCCCGAAAACAATTTCGGAATCAGCATTTTTTCCGATTTAATAATCAGCAAAACTGTCAATACACCGATAATCACGCAGTAAACGCCGTCGTAATATCCGTACACTCCGGGGAAAAATCCCGTAAAAAATCGCACGAGAAAGCCTCTTACAATTACCGAAAGTCCCGTATTTCTATCAAAAGTCAGCTCACGATACCCCTCCACCGCCTGTCCGGTCGAAAGCAGCGTATCATACATGCTGCTCGAAAACATTATCCCTGCGCCGATCGCACAGCCTAAAAGCATCGCCGTATAATAAGCCGAAACTTTCCGCCATTTCACGACAGCGCCTATCCAGAAAACCACACTTACCCCCAACATAAACACCGTAATATTTTCCGCAAAAAGCTGCATACTCACGCAAAAAATCATTACTGCTGCCGCTTTCAGCGCACCCTGCGGCGCTTGCGCATCTTTTTCAAACAAACCCTTGCTCAGGCAAAAGAATATGCCCACCCACAAAGCCGAGGTTACAAAATTAGCGAATCCTGCGACCCAGCCGTAGGTCTGCTGCCAGATGACCTGCGGCATCATGAGCAATAAAATATTCGCCGCAATTGCGATTGGCACAATTTGCGTCTTTTCTTTTGCGGCAAATACTGCTAAGATAAGCGGCAGCGCGCAAAAACTAAGCCCCATAAAAAGCGTTTTAAATACACCTGAGCGCGTCATTAAAACCTCTAAAAAATTTCCGCTGTAGCGGCTGTTGATATTAGCTGTCAAAAGCTGCTCCCAGCCGTTGCTAAGCCCCCAGTCCCAATCATCGTGGGTATAGGGGATCTGCGCCGCCAGATAAATATAAAACGCTCCTGTCGCCACCGCCAAAAGCACCAGCTGCCAATTTATTTTTTCTGTAAAAATTCTCGCATTTTTCATCCGTATTCTCCAAAAGCATATTTTCGTTAGCATTATAGCACAAAAAAGCGCTTTTTGGCAAGATTCGCGCTAATAATTATCGCATTTTGGCGGCGATCATCTCGCCTACTTTTTCTGCCGGATAAAGCGTGAGTTTCATCAGCATTTCAAAAGCGCTTGCCGCCGCTTCATCCTCCGAAAGATAGAAATTTTCACAGGCAAAATTATATTTATCGATATCTGTCATTTTGTTGACACGCTTACTTATCGCCCATGTATCGTCCGTATTAACCTCGATATACCAATAATTCTCGTTAAGTTTCGGTTTTTCCATCTTCTCACCTCAAAAATCTGATATTCTAAATTAAAAAAATTGACAAAGCCACTCATTCGCTATATAATAAAAGATAACAATTTAAGCCAAAAGGAGTTTTTTTCATGACACAGAAACGCATCTTGACCGGGGATCGTCCCACGGGCAAATTACATTTAGGCCATTATATCGGCAGTCTGCAAAACCGCGTCAAATTACAAAACGACTATGACACCTTTATTTTGGTAGCTGATATTCAAGCCCTGACCACCCATTTTGAAAAACCTGAATTAATCAAGCAAAGCATTTACGACGTCACGATGGACAATTTATCTGTCGGACTTGATCCGGACAAAGTAAAATTCGTCCTCCAGTCGCATGTCCCGGCGATCGCCGAGTTAACCATTTTTTACTCTATGTTAATCAGCGTCAACACCCTGCGCCACAATCCGACTATCAAAACCGAGGCTGCCAACTACGGCTACGACGACATGACATACGGCTTTTTAGGCTACCCGGTCAGCCAGTCTGCCGACATTACTTTCTTAAACGCCGATTTAGTGCCGGTAGGCGAGGATCAGTTGCCCCATATGGAGGTCACCCGCAAGCTCGTCCGCCGCTTTAATGAAATGTACTGCCCCGATGAGCCGATTTTGGTTGAGCCCAAAGCCATGCTGAGCTCCTGCTCCCGTTTGATGGGACTTGACGGTAATGCGAAAATGGGCAAATCTTTAGGCAACGCGATTTATCTGTCCGATACCGCGGAAACCGTTTTAGCCAAGGTTAAAACTGCTGTCACCGATCCCTCGCGCATCAGCTTGAAAGATCCGGGACACCCTGAGGTATGTACGGTCAATAAATATCATCAGATCTTTAATCCCACCGAGCATGAAAACATTTGTGAAATGTGCAAAAACGCCTCCATCGGCTGCGTTGCCTGCAAGAAAAATTTAGCGAAAACTTTAAACGATCTTTTAGATCCGTTCCGCGAGCGCCGCAGTTATTACGAAGCTCATCACGACGAAGTCAAAGAAATCATCGAAAACGGCACCGCTTTGGCGAACCAAATCGGCAACGAAACCTGCCGCAAAGTCAAAGACGCCATGCATTTGAAACTGTAGTTTTCCAAATCACCAACCAAAGCACCCATTAGGGTGCTTTTTTTCCATGCTTTTTTCCAAAAAGAGCAGTCCAAACGGACTGCTCAAAAACTTAGCATTTTTTCGATTTGATTTCTTCGACAATTTGTGCGACAAATTCATCAACTGCTACCGCACCCATATCGCCTTTCGCGCGGTCGCGATGACCGACGGTACCCGTAGTCGCTTCTTTTTCGCCGACGATTAACATATGCGGCACTTTCTGCATTTGTGCCTCGCGGATTTTGTAGCCGATTTTTTCATTACGGCCATCGACCTCGACACGCACGCCTTCAGCAGACAACTTCGCCGCAACCTCATCAGCGTAATCTTTAAATTTATCGGTAATCGGCAAAACTACAGCCTGCACCGGAGCCAGCCACGTCGGGAATGCTCCGGCGAAATGCTCGGTCAAAATACCGATGAAGCGCTCAATACTGCCAAAGCAGGTGCGATGCACCATGACCGGGCGATGTTTTTCGCCGTCCTCGCCGATATAGCACATGTCAAATTTCTCCGGCATCTGGAAGTCTAACTGAATCGTACCGCACTGCCAAGTTCTTCCCAGCGAGTCTTTCAAATGGAAGTCAATTTTCGGACCGTAAAAAGCACCGTCGCCCTCGTTGACGATATAGTTCATATTCATCTCTTTTAACGACTCGCGCAAAGCGTCAGTCGCCTTTTCCCACAAAGCATCATCGCCCATCGAATCCTCAGGACGGGTGGACAATTCGACATGGTATTCGAAACCGAACAATTTATAGATACTGTCGATCAAGGTAATAACGCCCTTGACCTCGGAGGTAATCTGTTCCGGCAGCATAAAGATGTGCGCATCGTCTTGGGTGAAGGCTCTGACGCGCATTAAGCCGTGGAGCGCACCGGATAATTCGTGACGGTGCACCAATCCCAGCTCTCCCCAGCGTAACGGCAGATCGCGATAGCTGTGCAAGGTGCTGTTATAGAGCAAGATACCACCCGGGCAGTTCATCGGTTTGATTGCATACGGCTCGTCGTCAATCTCAGTAAAATACATATTATCATGATAATGATCCCAGTGACCCGAGCGCTCCCAGAGCACGCGGCTCATGATCATCGGCGTTTTGATCTCTTGATAGCCGGCTTTGCGGTGGACTTCTTTCCAGTAATTCTCCAGCTCGTTACGCAAAATCATGCCTTTCGGGTAGAATAACGGAAATCCCGGTGCCTCATCAACAAAGGTAAACAACTGCAATTCCTGACCCAATTTACGATGGTCGCGGCGTTTAGCCTCCTCCAATAAGAACAAATACTCGTCCAAATCAGCTTTTTTCGGGAAGCAGGTGCCGTAAATACGCTGCAACATTTTATTTTTTTCACTGCCGCGCCAGTAAGCACCGGCGACGCTCATCAGTTTGATAGCTTTGACGTAGCCGGTATTCGGCAAATGCGGACCTGCGCACAAATCCAAAAATTCGCCGTTTTGGTAGGTCGTAATGACTGCGTCCTCCGGCAGATCTTCGATTAATTCTACCTTATAAGGCTCGGCTTTTTCTTTAAATAAAGCCAACGCATCGGCGCGGGAAATCTCTTTGCGGATATACTCCTGATTTTCCTTGACGATTTTCTGCATTTCTTCCTCGATTTTACCCAAATCCTCAGGCGTGAATTTATGCTCGCTATCCAAATCGTAGTAAAAACCGTCTTTGATCGCAGGACCGATCGCTAATTTCGTCCCGGGGAACAAACGCACTACCGCCTCTGCCAAAATATGCGACGCACTGTGGCGGAAGACATGCTTGCCCTCTTCATCATCAAAAGTATAAATCGCTACTTTGGCATCTTTGGTGATCGGCTGATTTAAGCCTACGGTCACTCCGTCGACCGCAGCAGCCAAAGCTTTTTTGGCTAAGCCGTTGCTGATATTTTTAGCGATTTCCATGGCAGTTACGCTCTCGCCCTCAAATGTACGGACGGATCCGTCCGGTAATGTAATGTTTAACATGGATATACCTCCCTAAAATTTGTCCAAAATAAAAAATTCCCGTCCCATTTGGGACGAGAATCTATTTTTCCCGTGTTTCCACCCAAGTTGAAGCTTTTGCTCCCACTCTTGATCCTTTAACGGGGATAAACCGGCTATGGTTCGCCATAGCTGCTCCGAGGCGGTAAGCGCTCATCTCCCACAGATGCTCCCAGCCTCAGGCATCATTCTCTTTCGTGGTGCGACCAAGCTCTCATGTCCTCATCAAAGCAAAGTTATTATTTTATTATAATCTATTTCAAGCGCTTGTCAAGGGCTAAACGGCTGATTTACAAAATTTTTCTGGCAAATCCGTCTGCTTTTAACTATAAATTTTTTTTCTATGTAAACTCTTTTTATGGTTTTATCATAAATTATTATGTTTGATTTCCTCTTGCCTCGCTCTTGACAGGAGCTCTATATTTTGTATAATGTAAGAAAGAAAATAAATTGCCCCCTGACATCAAAACTTGTTTGCGATGGAAGCCGCATGATAATTGTTCGTATCTAAGGCTATACCTCGCGGTATAGCCTTTTTTCATTTAAAGGAGTGGTCATATGGACAGTCGCGTCGCAGTTATTGCGATCATTATCGAAGATATTAATTCCGCCGAGCAGGTCAACGCTATCCTGCACGAATACGGCGAGCACATCATCGGCCGCATGGGTATTCCCTACCGCAGCCGCAAGATTAACCTTATCAGCGTCGCTGTCGACGCTCCGCAGGATACTATTAGCGCCATTTCCGGCAAAATCGGCCGTCTAAAGGGCGTCAGCGCCAAAACCGTTTTATCCCAGGTCGTCAATCCTGCCTAATCCGATATCATCTTTAATACGTTTCTCATACAATCTGACACCAAAATCATTTGCGGTGAAAGCCTGTTACCCCGACATTTGCTCATAGCGCGAAAAACGCAATTTGAGATCCCAGGCTGCACCGCAATAATAGGTGCAGCCTTTTGTTTTTTCGGAGGTGTTTTTCTTGTCCAAACCGCTAATCGGTGAATTATCTGTAAAAAGTAAAATATTTTTGTTCTTCTTTCCTATCGTCTGTGCTTTAGCGGCGTTATGCTTCGGGAGAATGAATCTTTCAGCAAGTGATGTCGTAAACGCTTTGTTTGCGCGTTTTAACGGCGATATTACTGTGAGTCCTCATACTTACGCTACCGTCTGGAGCTTACGCCTGCCGCGCATTCTGTTAGCGTTAGTCGTAGGTTTAGGCTTATCTTTATCCGGCTTGGCTTTTCAAAGCCTTTTTGCTAATCCTTTAGCCACGCCCGATACTTTAGGCGTCGCCAGCGGAGCTTCATTCGGAGCGGCGCTGGGCATTTTACTTGGTTTTAAACTCTTAGCCATTCAATTTTGTGCGTTTTTATTCGGCTTAATCGCTGTTTTCTTAACCTACATCGCTGCCGACGGACAAAAACGCGGCACGGTTAGCATGATTTTGGGCGGTATTATGATCGGCTCCTTATTCAGCGCTTTGGTTTCTTTAGTCAAATACACTGCCGACACCGACTCCCAGCTGCCGGAAATCACTTACTGGCTGATGGGATCCTTACAGCAGGCAGGTTTTCCTTCCTTGAAAATAGGCGCTCCGGTTATCCTAATCGGCGCACTTATCCTATATTTTTTACGTTGGCGTTTAAACATTTTACCCCTCAGTGATGACGAGGCACGCTCCAG
>QAKL01000107.1:0-5035 GCA_003343815.1 Clostridiales bacterium | reverse complement strand
GTTTCTCATACAATC
This sequence comes from Clostridiales bacterium, assembly GCA_003343815.1. Classification (GTDB taxonomy): domain Bacteria; phylum Bacillota; class Peptococcia; order Peptococcales; family Peptococcaceae; genus QAKL01. The sequence goes on along the minus strand of QAKL01000107.1, from coordinate 5,020 downwards.
TGACACCAAAATCATTTGCGGTGAAAGCCTGTTACCCCGACATTTGCTCATAGCGCGAAAAACGCAATTTGAGATCCCAGGCTGCACCGCAATAATAGGTGCAGCCTTTTGTTTTTTCGGAGGTGTTTTTCTTGTCCAAACCGCTAATCGGTGAATTATCTGTAAAAAGTAAAATATTTTTGTTCTTCTTTCCTATCGTCTGTGCTTTAGCGGCGTTATGCTTCGGGAGAATGAATCTTTCAGCAAGTGATGTCGTAAACGCTTTGTTTGCGCGTTTTAACGGCGATATTACTGTGAGTCCTCATACTTACGCTACCGTCTGGAGCTTACGCCTGCCGCGCATTCTGTTAGCGTTAGTCGTAGGTTTAGGCTTATCTTTATCCGGCTTGGCTTTTCAAAGCCTTTTTGCTAATCCTTTAGCCACGCCCGATACTTTAGGCGTCGCCAGCGGAGCTTCATTCGGAGCGGCGCTGGGCATTTTACTTGGTTTTAAACTCTTAGCCATTCAATTTTGTGCGTTTTTATTCGGCTTAATCGCTGTTTTCTTAACCTACATCGCTGCCGACGGACAAAAACGCGGCACGGTTAGCATGATTTTGGGCGGTATTATGATCGGCTCCTTATTCAGCGCTTTGGTTTCTTTAGTCAAATACACTGCCGACACCGACTCCCAGCTGCCGGAAATCACTTACTGGCTGATGGGATCCTTACAGCAGGCAGGTTTTCCTTCCTTGAAAATAGGCGCTCCGGTTATCCTAATCGGCGCACTTATCCTATATTTTTTACGTTGGCGTTTAAACATTTTACCCCTCAGTGATGACGAGGCACGCTCCAGTGGGATCAATATCAAAGCCCTGCGCCTCATCACCATCCTCTGTGCGGCCATGATGACCGGTGCCTGCATCGCCATGTGCGGTCAGGTAGGCTGGGTCGGACTCCTGATCCCCCATATCTGCCGAATGCGCTTCGGCAATAATCATTTATCCTTAGTTCCTGCCTGCGCTTCCTTGGGTGCCGGCTTCATGGTCATCGTTGATACCTTGGCTCGCAGTCTGTGGGCCAGTGAAATACCGATCTCCATTTTGACTGCAATCATCGGCGCGCCGTTCTTTATTATTCTCATGCGCCGCACGGGAGGTTGGCAATTATGAAATTAGAAGTAAAAAACGGTAAATTCGGCTATCACAAAAACACTACGCTTTTTTCCGATATTAATTTTTCCGTGAAAGACGGCGATATTTTAGCTATCTTGGGTCCCAACGGTGCCGGTAAAACCACCATGCTCAAATGCATCATGGGATTATTAAGCTGGCATGAGGGCGCAAGCTACCTAAACGGCACAGATATTCGCAATTTTTCCGCCGCGGAGCTTTGGCAGCAGATAGCCTATGTACCGCAGGCTAAAGGCGTTTCCTCTGCCTACAGCGTCGAGGAAATGGTGCTTTTAGGACGCAGCAGCCACTTAAATCCTTTCGCTAAGCCAAAACAAAGCGACCTCGAATTAGTCGACCAATTATTAGAGCGTATGCACATCACCAAATTAAAAGGCAAAAAATGCAACTGCCTAAGCGGCGGCGAGTTGCAAATGGTTTTGATCGCCCGCGCTTTGGCGACGCAGGCGAAAATTTTAGTTTTAGACGAGCCGGAGAGCAATCTGGATTTCAAAAATCAGCTTTTGGTTTTAGATACGATTTCCTCTTTAGCGAGCGAGGGCATGATTTGCCTCTTTAACACCCACTACCCCGCCCACGCTCTGCAGCGCTCCAACAAAGCTTTGATTCTCTCCTACGGCGGTCACTACCAGTTCGGCGCGACCAAAACCTTAATTACCGAGGAAAATATCGCCAAAGCTTTCGGCGTGAAAGCCGTCATCGGCGAAATCGAAACTCCGGGGCAGATGTTTACCGACGTGATTCCCCTTTCGATTTTAGACGAGCCGGTAAAATCCGCACTCAAGCCTGACGAGGAAGCCTTAGCCGTCGTTTCGATTATCAATACCGACTTTCACCAAGCCGAGGCCATCAATAAAATCCTGCACCAAGTGAGTCCTCACCTCATCGGACGCATGGGCATGCCCTATAAGCCAGACGAAGTTTATATCATCAATGTCACCTTAAAGGCGCAAAAATCTGTCATCGAGGATCTGGTGCACCGTTTGAGCCTGTTAAAAGGCGTCAATGTCAAAGCGACCTTTGCCGTCGTTAATTAATCCGACAATTCAAACCTAAAGGAAGTCTTTTTATGAACAATAAAGATTTAATTCTCCAATTAAAAGAAGAACACAATCTGCCGCTTCATGCTTGGCAGACTCTTATCTCAACTCACACTGCGGAGGACGCGCAGTTTGCCGCCGATACCGCCCGCGAAATCGCCGTTTCTCATTTCGGCAATAAAATATTTTTCCGCGGCATCATCGAGTATACCAATAACTGCCGCAACAACTGCTACTATTGCGGTATCAGGCGCGGTAATACCGAGCTTTCCCGCTACCGCATGAACTTAGAGGAAATCCTCTCTTGCTGCGAGACAGGCTATGAGTGGGGATTTCGTACTTTCGTCCTCCAAGGCGGTGAGGATCCCTACTACACCGACGAAAAAATGGTCGAAATCATCAGCGCCATTCATCAAAACTATCCCGATTGCGCGATTACGCTGTCAATCGGAGAAAAGGAGCGCGCCTCCTACCAATCCTTTTTCGACGCCGGCGCCAATCGCTATCTCTTGAGACACGAAACCGCGACCGAAAGCCATTACCGCCAGATGCATCCTGCGGAAATGATCCTCTCCCACCGCCTCAAATGTCTGGAGGATTTAAAGGATATCGGCTATCAGACAGGCTGCGGTGCGATGATCGGCGCCCCCTATCAAACTGTCGAAACCCTGGCTGCCGATATGGACTATATGGCGCGTTTTAAACCGCAAATGATCGGCATGGGACCGTTTATCCCCCACGCGCAGACGCCCTTTCGCGATTTTCCCGCGGGCAGCGTCGATTTGACGTTATTTTTGCTCTCATTATGTCGCATCATGCTGCCGGAAGTTTTACTGCCGGCGACTACCGCCTTGGGTTCATTAGACACCGATGGGCGCAAGCGCGGAGTATTATGCGGCTGCAATGTCATCATGCCAAACATTTCTCCCTTTAAAAACCGCAAAAAATACGCTCTCTACGATCACAAAGCCGTCACCGGCGAGGACGGCGGCGAGGAGCTCAAGGTCCTCCAAGCCCACATGGAGGACATCGGCTACACTCTTTACTCCGTCCGCGGAGATTACAAGGAATAATATGAACTTTCGAAAGGAGCAAGCATAATGATTAAAATTGCTATTTACGGCAAAGGCGGTATCGGCAAATCCACTACCTTGAGCAATATTTCCGCCGCTTTGGCAGAGGCTGGCTTAAGGGTCATGCAGATAGGCTGCGACCCCAAAGCCGATTCTACTTTAAATTTATACCACGCCGACAAACCCGGTGCGACTGTCTTAGGTTTAATGCGAGAAAATAATAACGACATTTCTTTAAACGATGTCGTCCATATAGGCTATAACGGCGTAATCTGTATCGAGTCCGGCGGTCCTACCCCAGGTGTCGGCTGTGCCGGGCGCGGAATTATTACCGCTTTAGAAAAAATCGCAGAAAAAGGCATTTATGATCTCTACAAACCCGATGTGGTTTTTTACGACTGCCCCGGCGATGTCGTCTGCGGCGGCTTCTCTATGCCGATGCGCCAAGGCTATGCCGATAAAATTTTTATCGTCACCTCCGGCGAAAACATGGCGATCTACGCCGCGGCTAATATTGCTACCGCGATCAACAATTTCCGCGACCGCGGCTATGCTTCCTTGGGCGGATTCATTGTAAACCGTCGCAACACTCCTCACGAAAACGAAAAAGTCGCAGAATTAGCTAACGACTTTAACGCCCCGATCGTAGGTTTCATCGAGCGCAGCGAATTAGTACCCTTAGCCGAGGAGGCGCACAAATGTCTCTTGGAGGCCAACCCTCACAGCCCCCAAGCAGACAGCTACCGCCAATTAGCCAAAGAAATCCTGCGCATCTGTCAAAGCGAGGTGTAACTATGCTGAAAAAAATCGATTTAAAAAGCGGCTCGATCGCCCAGACGACCTTTGGCGAGGCCGAGTACCCTGCGCCGTTTGCCCATACGCTCGAATACAGCGCCGCCAGCCGCGGTCCGTGGAATATCGCCCATACCGGGATGCTTATTCCCGGAGCTCACGAAATATTTGTCTGCGCCCAGGGCTGCCTGCGCGGTGTAGTCCTAACCGCCGCCGAAATGGGCAAGCAGGATCGTTTCTCCAGCATTTTCGTGCAGGAGGACTCCGTTTTAAACGGTAACATGGAAGATTTGATCATCGACGGCGTCACTGATATTTTGTCTAAGCTTCATTACACTCCGCGCGCAGTACTTTTATACACCAGCTGTATCCATCATTTTATCAACTGCGATTTGACTTACGTTTATAGCACTTTGCGTAAAAAATTCCCTGCAATTGATTTCATCGACTGCTACATGACGCCTACCATGCGCAAAAGCGGACTCACACCCGATGAATTGATAGCTAAGCAAATGTATGCCCTCTGGCACAAGCGAGAACTTAAACAAAAGCATATCAATCTCATCGCCAACAATATTCAAACCGATAAAGAGTGTGAATTATACGACCTCGCGCAAAATGGCGGCTTTCTTCTGCGCGAGATCCACGACTGTCAAAGCTACGACGAATATCAGGAGATGGCTGCCGCTTCTTTAAATATCGTCTTTCGCCGCGCGGCTTTACCCGGCGCGGAATATTTGAAGCAAACCTATGGTCAAAAGTATCTCTATCTGCCCACGAGCTACAATTACACAGAAATGCTCGATACTTTGCACGTTTTCGCCGATTATTTAGGCGTTAAACTGCCTGACTACAGCCATTATCAAGCGCTTATCTCAGAAAAGCTCGGCGAATTAAAAACCTTAATCGCTGATACGCCGATCATGGTTGACTACACTTTCTC
>QAKL01000121.1:32412-43153 GCA_003343815.1 Clostridiales bacterium | reverse complement strand
TTAGAGGAGTTGGCACCTTTGATGTACAAAGTCCAGCTCGGGGCTAATTTAGCGCCATTGATGCTCGAAAAACAACAATATACGAAGCAAACGGAGGAATAATTATGGGATCGATGGCTCATGCAGTGAGCGCAACCTATTTTTTAGGCATCATGCCGAGTATTTTACTCACGATTGTGCTGGCGGTAGTCTGCATTATCATCGCCAAGCAGCTATTAAAAGTTGTCGGCAAAATGCTGGAGCGCTCGAAAATCGACAAAAGCCTACATGTGTTTATTAAATCTGTAGTTAAAGTTTTGCTGTATTTCTTGGTAGTGTTAATTGTCGCTGACAGTCTGGGGATTGACGTGACATCGTTAATCGCCGTTTTGTCTGTTGCCGGTTTAGCTGTATCCTTGGCAGTGCAGGGCTCTTTGTCCAATGTCGCCGGCGGTTTGGTGATTTTAACCACTAAGCCTTTCGCTGTCGGCGATTTCATCGAGTGCGGCGCTAACAGCGGCGTAGTCAAGGAAATCGGACTGATGAGTACCAAAATCATGACCGGTGATAATAAAAAGATTATCATTCCAAACAGCGACATTTCCGGAGCGCGCATTGTTAATTATAGTTCCGAGGGCAAGCGCCGCGTGGATTTGACCTTTGAGGCATCATATGATGCGCCGATTGAGACGGTGAAAGCAGCTTTAGCTGAGGCGGTCAAAAATACTGCCAATGCTTTAACGGACGATGTATTTATCAGATTATCTGCTTATAAAGACAGCTCGATCGAGTATACGGTCAGGGTATGGTGCGAAAATAAAGATTATTGGCAGGTGCATTTTGATTTATTGGAAGAAGGCAAAAAGGCTTTCGACCGCTACAATGTGGAAATGAGTTATCCGCATATGAATGTGCATATGTTGGAAAAATAAACATACAAAAAGCAAAGTCTGCGGACTTTGCTTTTTATGTGCGCCGAAGTTTGAAATAGACGAAAAAAGGGTATAATTTTTATGATTAACTAATTGCCAAATTGTGAGCGATAGAGTATAATGTGATGAAGATAACTCGAGAAAATGCAAGGGAGATATGTATGTTAGAGTTTAAAAATTTGGAGATAGAGGATAAAGAGATTATCAATCAATACTTAAAAATTGATCAAAAACGCAATTCGGAAAGTTCCTTTACTAATTTTTATATGTGGCGCAAAAGTTACTACGTGAAATACGCCGTTTTCGAGGATAATTTAATCGTCCGCTGCGGCAAAGACGGCGAGTGGTGGTATCTGCCGCCGTATGGCGCGGGTGACTGGACAAAAGCTATAGAGGAAATGATGGCAACTGTTGCAGAAATGGGCGTGCCCTTTCAGTTAAAGGCGGTAGGCGAGCAGGACAAAATTAAGATCGAAAGTCTTTTTCCGGAGAAATTCGACTTTACGGCGGAAAGAGAAAATTTTGACTATATCTATGATGCCGAGAGCCTGCGCACGCTGGCGGGCCGCAAACTGCACGCCAAGCGTAATCATTTGAATCATTTTTTGCAAAACGAAAACTATACTTATGAGCCACTTTGTGCGGACAATCTGACAGCAGCGGCAGATTATTTGGAAAAATGGTGTGCCGAGAAAGCCTGCGACAGTGCGGAGCATACGTTGGACGAGATGCTGGTGTGTGAGCGCGAGGCGATCCACGAAATTTTTAACGTTTATGATAAGTTGGACTGCGAGGGGGCGCTAATCCGTATAAACGGTGCGGTGCAGGCGTTTACTCTGGGCGAAATGATTAATAATGACACGGTTTTGATTCATGTCGAAAAAGCCGAGCACGAGATCCGCGGGCTTTATCCGGCGATCAATCAAATGTTTTTGAGCCATGCTTTCCCCAACGCCGTTTGGGTAAACCGCGAGGAAGATACCGGCGATGAGGGCTTGCGTCAAGCAAAATTGTCCTACTTACCGGCAGAACTGTGGACTAAATACAAAGGAGTTTTGCGCTGATGAGAGCCGATGCGAATGATATTACCTGCCGTTTGCTAAATAAATCGGACGCGCCCCAAGTGCGCGCGCTCTGGGAGTATTGCTTTAAAGATACGAAAGAATTTGTAGAGCTGTATTTTCAGAAATGTTTTCGCGCGGAAAATACTGTAGGTGCCTACCGTGGGGAGAAGCTTCTGGCGGCGGCGCAGCTCAATCCCTATACGCTTAATCTGCGCGGGCAAAAAATCCCCGTATCCTATATCGTCGGGGTGGAGACGACGCCTGAGGAACGCGGCAGCGGCGCGGCAGGAGCATTAATGCGGGAATTATTAACGCAAAGTGCAGAGCGCGGGTGCTATCTCACGCTTTTAATGCCCTTTTCGAGCAAATTTTATCAGGCGTATGGTTGGAGCTATGCGTATGCGCGTTGGCGCTACCGAATAAATTTGGCGGAATTAAAGCCACTGGGTACGGACTACGGCGAAATAGAGCTGGTATCAGCGATGGAAAAAGTCGCGGATTTAACAGCGTGCTATCAGACTTTCGGCGAAAAATATAACGGCGTAGCTTTACGTGATGAAAAACACTTTCGCGTTTTAGCGCAGGATCTGCAAAATGACGGCGGCTACTGCGCGGTAGTTTATCAAAATGGCGCTCCTGAGGGCTACATTTTTTATTTGTTTGGGACGGATACGATCGTTGTGCGGGAGTTTGTTTACAAAAATTATCGGGCAAAAGCAGCGCTCATGCAGTATCTGTACCGCCATCGCTCGCAGTTTGAAAAGGTTGACTTTTTCCTGCCGCAGGCAGATGCGAGCTATCTTTTTTTAGAAAATAAAAACGCGGCGGCGATCGAGCCCTATATGATGGCGCGTATCGCCGATGTCAAGCAATTTTTGGAGTCTTTAAGTTATCGAGCTGATAATATTTCGCTTAAAATAAAGGTAAACGACTCATTTGCGGCGAATAATAATAACGTCTTTTCTTTGCAAATTCAAGACGGGTGCGCTGAAGTTGGTATTTTAGCAGATGATTCGGGCGAAATAGAGCTTGAGATCGGCTCTTTAAGCGCCGTAGTGATGGGCGTAAGCGCTAAAATTTTGCGCGGGATGGGCAAGATTACAGTATATAAGGAAGAATCTTTCAGAGATTTATTGAAGCTTTGGCCGGAAGAAAATAATTATATCAACGAAGATTATTAATTTCCTGCCGCGCAGGCGGGATTTTTTCTGCTATTATATTTTTTTACAAAAATTTGTTTGCATTTTTGCATATTTTAATGTATGCTATAATTATATACGCCTTTTAGGCAACTTCAACAGGTGGGAAAGCAGGACTGCTTTGCCGGTTAGGAGGAAAAAATTTCGATGGAAACAGTAAATTGTATAGATCAGAATATGTTTGCCAATATGATTTTAAATGCCGCGGCCAAGCTTAACGCCGAAAAAGCCGGGGTAGACAGTTTAAACGTTTTTCCGGTGCCGGACGGCGATACGGGAACAAATATGTCGCTTACGATGAATTCGGCGGCGAAATTCGTCAGTCGTTTGGATGGTGAGGGCGATGTATCGGAAATCGCTGCGAAAATGGCTTATGGCGCATTGATGGGCGCCAGAGGTAATTCGGGCGTTATTTTGTCGCAGATTTTGGGCGGCTTCGCTCATGCTTTAGAGGGCAAAACGGAGATCACGGCGCTTGATTTGGCAGACGGCTTTTCAGGCGGCGTCGGCGCAGCCTACAAAGCTGTGGTGAAACCCATGGAGGGCACGATTTTGACAGTAGCGCGCGAGGCGGGCGAATATTTGAAGCAAAACGTCACAGCAGAGATGAGCGCTAATGAGGCGTTAAATCTGTATTTACAGGAGGGCTACCGCAGTTTGGCGCGTACGCCGGAAATATTGCCTGTTTTGAAGCAAGCGGGGGTAGTAGATGCCGGAGCGAAGGGGCTTTTGATCATCGTCGAGGGGATGCTGGAGGCTTTAAGCGGCGAGGCAGTGACGGTGGAAGCAAGCGAAAAAACTGAGCCTCAGGCAGAGTTTGAGGACAACCATGTCTTTGGTGATCCGAGCAATATCCTTTTCCAATACTGCACCGAGTTATTTATTAAAAGCTATGACGGAAACGAGGTTGCCGTGGAGCCGATCCGCGAATATTTATCGCAAATCGGTGACAGTTTACTGGTAGTCGGCGCGGGCAATATGACTAAAATCCACGTGCATACCAACGAGCCGTGGAATGTCATCAAATATTGCCTGTCTTACGGCGATTTGCACGAAGTAAAAGTAGAAAATATGAAAGAGCAGAATCTGCGCCTGCAAGCCTCCAAACCACTCAAAGATTTGGCGGTCGTGGCTGTAAGCGCAGGTGAGGGCTTAAATGAAATATTTCAAGGCCTAGGAGCGGATTTCGTCGTAACCGGCGGGCAGACGATGAACCCGAGCACCGAGGATTTCTTGGCGGCGATCGAAAAGGTTCATGCCAAAGAGGTCATCCTTTTGCCGGATAATAAAAATATTATCCTAACCGCAGAGCAGGCGGCGAAAATTTCGGAAAATACGAAAGTGTTTGTTGTCCCCTCCCGCAGTATCCCGCAGGGGATCACGTCGATGATGTCGTATAATGTCGAGCTTTCCGGCGAAGAAAACGCCGAAAACATGACTGCGGCATTGGCTAATGTCCGCTCGATTGAGATTACTCACGCTGTCCGTGATACCTCTATTGAAGATAAAGAAATCAAAGAGGGTCAGATTTTAGGTATTGTAGACGGCAAAATCAAGGCTGTCGGCGATGAGATGACTAATTTGGTAGAGGATACTCTCAAAAGCATGGACATCGATGATTACGAGTTGGTGACTGTGTATTATGGAGCGGATGTGTCCGCGGAGGAAGCGGAAAAGTTATTGGACGATTTAAGCGAAAAATATCCCGAGATAGAATTCGAGCTGCACGAGGGCGGGCAGGCTGTATATTATTATCTGCTTTCCGCAGAGTAAGCCGAGTAAAGGAGCGCGTATGGATAAAATTCGTATTGTTACTGACAGCACGGCAGATCTGCCGGAGGAAATAATAAATAAATATAAAATCAAGGTTATCCCGCTAAGTTTTATCATCGACGGCAAGGTCTATCATGATTTGGTGGATATCAGTCGCGAGGAATACTATCGCGAATTGATGAACTGCAAGGAGTTTCCGACGACCTCGCAGCCGACTCCGGCAGAATTTTTGGACGCTTATAATGAACTGATCGCCGAGGGTGCGGAAAAAATCATTTCTATTCACCTTTCCAGCGATTTGAGCGGTACGGTTAAAGGTGCGCAAATGACGGCGCAAATGGTGAAAAATGCCGAAGTCTGCGTCATCGACAGCCGCACGGCGACGATGGGGTTAGGTTTGATCGTTTTGGCTACGGCAAAAGCTATTGCCGCAGGAGCTGATTTTACCGAAGCCGTGCGTACTGCCAATCAAGCGGTGGAAAAATCGGATCTGTTTTTCTTGCTTGATTCGCTTGATAACCTGCAAAAGGGCGGCCGTATCGGCAAAGCCGGTTATTTGGTAGGGTCTTTATTAAACATCAAACCTGTTTTGCGCCTGCACGACGGCGAGATTCACGCTTTTGATAAAGTCCGTGGCAACCGTGAAAACAAAGCGATGGAAAAAATGGTCGAAGATATTTTAAATCATATCGACATAAGCAAAAAAGTTTACTGCGCAGTAGGCTACTGCGATAATATTAATCAGGCGCGCAAAATGGTGGAGCTTTTGAAACCTCATTTGGATTGCGATGAGTATGTGTATATGCAGATAGGTAATGTAGTCATTACTCACATTGGTATGGGAGCATTCGGCTTGGCATTTTATCAGTTGTAAAATTATCCGTACCTATAAATAAGGTACGGATTTTTCAGCGTAAAAATAATCACCAAAGAAAGGAGTGGCATCCGGTGGCGAGAAATATTATTTTAATCGGCTTTATGGGCACAGGCAAATCGACAGTCGGCAGACGATTGGCAGAAAGATTAAATATGCCTTTTTATGATTTGGATCGCGAGGTCGAAAAATTGACCGGCTTATCTATGTTGGCGATGTATCAAAAATACGGCGAAGTGCGCTTTCACGCGGAGGAAGATCTGATGTTTCACAAGCTTTTGCAAAAAGAGCGCTGCGTCATCGCGACCGGAGGGACGCTGAGGCTTTCTTTGACGGATTTGGAGAAATTGAAAGAGAAAAATACAGTTATCGCGCTTTATTTGGAGCCGGAGATTATCCACCGCCGCTTAAAAAGGCGCAACAATCGCCCGATGCTCAATCGCAAGAATATGTACGAGGATATCGTCAACAAGTGCCGCGCGCGGGAAATGCTTTATCAAAATGCCGATGTATGCTTAAATACCACAGATTTATCTTTAGAAAAAATAATTACCCTCTTGGCAGACAAGTTGGGTACGGAGGATGAAAATGGAGTTTTATAAAATAGAATTTGCGGACGGCCGTTTTTGGTTTCGCGAGGACGATGGGCAGGAGGCTGTGGAATTAACTCAAGAGCAGCTGGGATTGTTGCTGGATCGTTTGAGCGTGATGTATCATGCCGGCAATTTGCCGCTTACAATGCGCAAATATGTGATGATGTATTATACTAATGAAACTAAAGAATATGTGAGCTTGGCAGAGTGTCCGTCATTAGTCGTCTGCCCCGAGAGATTAACGCGCAAATTGGGCGCGGGCATCGAGGCAGAGGGAGTAGCGCTGACCTTTTTGGACGGCGACGAAGAAAACCGCGTCATGATCAGCATCGACAGCGATGTCGAAACCCGCGGCGTAAATATTTTGGAAACGTGGCAGATGATGGAGATCTTGACCGACGGACTAAACGATGCCGAGGTAACTGATGAAGTGCTTTTAAGCGCCGAAACGAAACTAAAATTATCGGAATTAAAGCGAAAATTAGACAATTATCGCGCAAGCAAACCCGAGGAAAATATGAGCGAGATCACTTGGTATTGGCAAAAAGAGGACAATAATTGGCAGGCGGTAGACTGGGAGAGTGAGCCTAAAGGCGATGTGAGATTTGACTTGCCGCTAAGCCAAGGACATCTTTATTTAGCGTATCAAGCCGACGGCACTGTCATATTGGGACAGAAGCGCTATCCGTGGCAGGAAAAGATGAGCGCGGAGGATGTGCAAGTTTTGTGGAAGGCTTTGCAAATAAACGACTAAGAAGGCGAAAATATGGCTACAAAAACACATAAAACCAACGCAGCCAGAATACTGGACGCGAAAGGGATTAATTACGAATTATTGAGCTATGAAGTGGATGAAAACGATTTAGGTGCGGAAAATGTCGCCCAAAAATGCGGGATTCCTTTGGAGCAGGCGGTGAAAACGCTGGTTTTGGAGGGAGATAAGAACGGCATTTTAGTAGCGTGCGTGCCGGGAAATTGTGAGATAGATTTAAAAAAATTAGCCAAAGCCAGCGGCAATAAAAAAGTTGATATGGTACACCAAAAAGATATTTTGGGCTTGACAGGCTATATCCGCGGCGGGGTGTCGCCGCTTGGGATGAAAAAAAGCTATCCTACTTATATTGAAGAAATCGTTTTTTTGTACGACGATATCATTTGCTCTGCGGGACAGAGGGGATTGCAGCTTCATTTAAATCCTAATGATTTATTAAGCGCGGTCGAAAACTGCACGGTGGCAGATATCAGCGAGTAAGCATAGGGAGGAGGGCACGGCATGGAGTTGATGAATTGGCAGTGGGAAATCGAAATGCTTCTGCGCTTGGTTTTGGCGGTATTATTGAGCGGGATCATTGGCATGGAGCGCGAGGCCTTAAACAAATCGGCGGGCTTCCGCACGCACATTTTGGTAGGTATCGGCGCGTGCCTCATGATGATAATTTCCTTGTCGATGCCCTTTATCCGTATGCCCGGTGATTTTGGAGCGACCGGCAGCAGTTCCGATCCGGCGAGAATAGCGGCGCAGGTCGTAAGCGGTATCGGCTTTTTGGGTGCTGGTGCTATCATGAGCAGCTCTGGCAAGGTACGCGGGCTGACTACGGCGGCCTCTCTATGGGCGGTAGCCGGGATTGGGCTGTGCGTAGGTGCAGGGCTATATGTAACCGCGATCGGAGCGTCGGTTTTAACCTTTGCGACATTAAGCTTGTTTGCGCGGGTGGAAAACCGCATCCAAAAGAATCGTATTATTCGCATGGAAATTTATATGGTCGACGAGCCTTGCGCGGTAGGTAAGGTCTTTGAGGTGTTTAACGATCTGGATATCCAAGTAAAAGACACGGCATTAGTTGAGGATAATAAGATTGGGCACGATGTTATAAAGCTGGATCTGCTGTTAAAAATACCGTACAATATCGAGGCAGAGAAAATTAAAACTGCTTTGGAAAAAATAACGGAAGTTTACGATATAGTTTATACCCAGTGAGGTGTACAATGAAGAAATATCAAGTAGCTGAATTAAACGAATTGCTAAACGATTCGCCCAGAGAGGCGGTGCAACAGGCAGAGGAAGTCTACGCCGACTCCTTAAAAGCAGTGGCAGAGGAAATTTGCGAGCAAAGCGCGCAAAAACCGATTGTTTTTATCGCCGGGACCTCCGGCTCGAGCAAAACGACGACGGCGCTTCGCTTGGCAGAATATATCGAGCAAATGGGGCATCGGGCGTATGCGTTATCGATGGATGATTATTTTTTAAATAAAGATGAATGCCAAGCGATTTTTGATGGCGGGGAGATTGATTATGAGTCGCCTTTATGCGTCGACAGAAAGCTTTTGGGCGAGCATATGCAGAAAATGGCGCGGCATGAGATGATCGAGATCCCGCAGTTTGACTTTGTCAAGCAGTGTCGCAAAAACGAGGGTGAGATTTTAACATGTAAAGATGGCGATATCGTCATTATCGAGGGTATCCACGGATTAAATCCCTTAATTACCGCCGATTACAGCGATCTGGCGGCGAAAATTTATGTAGAATTGCAGGCCTGCGTAGTTGATGAAGAAACGGAAATCTGCTCTGATAAGCTACGTATGCTCCGACGCATCATGCGCGACAGCCGCTTCCGAGGGCATACGGTCGAGCGGACGGTGGCTTATTGTACGAAATTATCCCAAGGCGAGCAGAAATTTATCCTGCCTTTTGTCGAGAAAGCCGATTGGCGGGTCAATACCTTTTTAGATTACGAGCTCAATATCTACCGCAACGATATTTTGGCGTTATTTGCGCCGCTTGCTGTTGATTTTAAAAATGAGTGGGGCTTAGATGAAATAGGACGGCTCTTGGAAAATTTGCGTTTTTTGCCGCTTGAGTATGCGCCGAAAGACTCGCTTGTGCGTGAGTTTACGGGCGAAAGCTCTTTAAAGTATTAAAATTGCCCGTGGGCAATTTTTTTTATGCGCAAATGCCTAAAATCAGGCAAAGAATCCTTGCAACAAACGCTTTCACAGGGTATAATTAAAAGAAAAGCAACTAAAAAAAGGGGCGAAAATTATGATTAAGGAAATGGCGATTATTACCGGATTGAGCGGAGCGGGTAAAAGTAACGCGGTCAAAATATTTGAGGATATGGGCTTTTTCTGCATTGATAATCTGCCGGCTCCTTTGATCCCGAAATTTGCCGAGCTCTGTCAGAAATCGGACGAAAATATTACCAAAGTAGCATTGGTGATCGACGTGCGCGGCGGGCTTTTCTTGGACGATTTGAGCAGTTCTTTGGCTGAATTGACGGAAATGGGCATTTATTATCGGATATTATTTTTAGAGGCTTCGGATGAAGTGTTGATTAATAGATTTAAGGAAACACGCCGCGCCCATCCTTTGGCGGCAGGTGGCACGATCAGCGAAGGACTGGATTTGGAGCGCAAGATATTGCGCGAGATCCGTGGTAAAGCGGATAAAATCATCGATACTTCGCGCCTGCGCCTGCAGGAGCTCAGACATATCCTCTGGGAGGAATGGGGCGATAAATTAGAACCTTTTACGGTGTCGCTGGTCTCGTTTGGCTATAAATACGGCGTGCCGTCGGATCTGGATTTGTTGATGGATGTGCGTTTTTTGCCTAATCCTTACTACGAACCGGAATTAAAAGAATTAACCGGGCGCGATGAGCGCGTTCGCGAGTATGTCATGAATTCTGAGGTCAGTCGGGAATTTCTAAAGCGCTTTGCCGATTTTCTGCTGTTTTTGCTGCCGGAATATATCAAAGAGGGGAAGCATCATCTGGCGGTAGGCATCGGCTGCACCGGCGGGCAGCACCGCTCGGTGACGATTGCTTTAAAAATGGCGGATATATTAAAAGATGCCGGCTACGCGGTCAATGTCAATCACCGCGAGCTTAAAGGAGTTAAATGAATTGGCGGAGAATAAATTAACAAAATGGCTGTATATCCTGTTTTCGGTTAAATGGTGGATATTGGGCGCTTTAGGCGGCACATTTCTGCTGATAGGCGGAACTTGGACTTTAGTCAATACGCCCAAAATGCGTGATGTGGTCAAAGGATTTGTACATTTTTGCGAAGAAATATTTCCTAACTTTACTTTTGCTCAAGGCATAGTTTTGGCGGTATTTGGTTTGGTAGTTATTATTTTTGCGGCGTACGAAATGATGCAGCATTATATTTCGGTAGCGTATCCGCGCGGCAAGCGCTCTTATTACCGCACCAAAGTTTTGCAAAAAGGACCGAAAATAGTGGTAATCGGCGGCGGCAGCGGACTGGCGACGATTTTGTCGGGATTAAAGGAATATACATGGAATCTGACTGCTGCGGTAAGTGTAGG
>QAKL01000121.1:18928-29230 GCA_003343815.1 Clostridiales bacterium | reverse complement strand
GGTGGATATTGGGCGCTTTAGGCGGCACATTTCTGCTGATAGGTGGAACTTGGACTTTAGTCAATACGCCCAAAATGCGTGACGTGGTCAAAGGATTTGTACATTTTTGCGAAGAAATATTTCCTAACTTTACTTTTGCTCAAGGCATAGTTTTGGCGGTATTTGGTTTGGTAGTTATTATTTTTGCGGCGTACGAAATGATGCAGCATTATATTTCGGTAGCGTATCCGCGCGGCAAGCGCTCTTATTACCGCACCAAAGTTTTGCAAAAAGGACCGAAAATAGTGGTAATCGGCGGCGGCAGCGGACTGGCGACGATTTTGTCGGGATTAAAGGAATATACATGGAATCTGACTGCTGCGGTAAGTGTAGGCGACGACGGCGGCTCCTCCGGGCGTTTACGCGAGCAGTTTGGAGTGATACCGCTTGGAGATATCCGCAACTGTATCGTTGCTTTATCAGACCGTGAGGAACTCACGGAACAATTATTGGACTATCGCTTTACTAAAGGCGAAGAATTGGATGGTCATAGTCTGGGCAATTTGCTTTTATTGGCGATGTGCGATTTAAAGGGCGACTATGCCGAGGCAGTGGCTAATATTAATAACTTTTTGTATTTGCGTGGCAAAGTCCTGCCGATCGCCAACGAGCCGATCACGCTCTGTGCCGAGTTAGAGGGCGGTGCAGAAGTCTGCGGCGAGTGCAATCTGCGCGCGGCGAAAGAGCAAATCAAACGATTGAAAATTGAGCCGCAGCAGATCAAAGCGGTGCCTGAGGTTTTAAGAGCGATTGATGAGGCAGACGCGATTATCTTAGGACCGGGGAGCCTTTATACCAGCGTGCTGCCCAATCTTTTAGTCGGCGGGGTAGCCGCGCACATCAAGCGCGCCCAAGGGACAGTTTTTTATATCAATAATGTCATGACCGAGCCGGGAGAAACCGACAGCTATCAAGCGTCCGATCATTTGCGGGCGGTTGTAGATTATTTGGGTGAGGGCGTGCTGGATTACTGCATTTTAAATGATAATTTTGCTGTTGCGCCGAACGTGCTGGCGCGCTATCAAGCCGAGGGTGCGGAGATCGTGCGCTACGATAAGGAAAAGCTGGATAAGATGAATGTGAAAATTTTAGCTGCCGATTTACTCGAAAGCGGTGAGGTTTTGCGCCACGACAGCAAAAAATTGGCGCACTTGGTGATCGAAACGATTTACGGTGATTACCAGTATTATAAGCGCAAGCCTTTGTGGCAGCGCAAAAGGAAGAAAGTATAGTATAAGGAGCGAAGTACGGTGAGCTTTGCCAATACAGTAAAAAATGAGCTGGCGCGTATCGAGCCGCAGCAGCGCTGCTGCCGTATCGCCCAGCTGGCGGGACTGGTGAGGATGGACGGCACGATCTTAATCGGTTCAAAAAACAGCCTGTCCTTGGAATTAGTGACGGAAAATGCGGCGATTGCCCGCATGGCGTTTAAAGAATTTAAAAGTTTGTTTCAAATCGAGGCGGAATTAACGGTGCAACGCCGCAACCGCCTGAAGAAAAACAATGTCTATCAGGTGCGCTTGCCTGCTGACGGCAAGGTCATGGAGGTTTTAAACGTCTTAGGCTTAACCAAAGACGGACTCATGTATAATCCTACCGTGAGCGAGCGTATCGTGCGCAAGGAATGCTGCAAGCACAGCTATCTGCGCGGCGTATTTTTAGGCTCCGGCTCCCTCAGCGATCCGCATAACAGCTATCATTTAGAAATCGTCACCAACAGTGAAGAGTATTCCGAGTCTTTGGTGAAATTTATGGAAAGTTTGGGTTTGGAGCCGAAAATCAGCAGCCGTAAGCAAAATTTGGTGGTGTATTTCAAAGAAAGCGAGCAGATTGTCATGTTTTTGGGAATGATCGGCGCGCACAATGCCCTTTTGCAGTTAGAAGATATCCGCATCCAAAAAGAAATGCGCAACAACGTCAACCGCATGATGAACTGCGAGATTGCCAATATTAATAAAACAGTGAGCGCAGCCTCGCGCCAGATCGATAATATCGAGCTGATTGCCGAAAAAATCGGCTTTGAGCAATTGCCCTATCAATTACGAACGGTAGCGGAGGCGAGACTTGCCCATCCGGAGGTCAGCTTAAAGGAATTGGGCGAACTGATGGAGCCGCCGTTGGGCAAATCGGGGATCAACCACCGCATGCGCAAGATTAACGAAATTGCCGATGATTTGCGCGCGGGATTTGGAGGGATACGCGAATGATGCATGAAAAAGTCTTGTTTATGACAGCAAGGATCTTGAGCGTTTTATTTATCGCAGGATTGATTTATCTGCATTTTTGCGGCTGGTTTTACCCCAAGCAGACGATCGTCTCCCAAACGCACGCCTATCTTTTGGAGGCGGGCTATACGGAGGAAGATATTGTAGAGATTAAGGCTCATTATGACTATAAAGCGAGCGATAATAAATATTACGTCACAGTCGAAATTAGAGATAATAGTGGTGAAATCGTGACAGAGCGCTTCAGCTATGATGTAGAAGAAAATATTTATAAACTCGGTGAAAAATAATAATAGATTAACTACTGGTCAAATGAGGAAAAATGACCTATAATAGATAAGGTATGTGTGTCATATTATAAATTTTTGCGCAAATATTATATGCTATTTGCCGAAAATATAACGGAGGGAAAATATTTATGCAGATTATGACTGTGAAAGATGTGGATTTAAAGGGAAAAAGAGTCTTAGTGAGAGAGGATTTAAACGTTCCCCGCGACAAAAAGACCAGAGAGTTGACTGACGATACACGCATCCGTGCCGCTGTGCCGACAATCAAATATTTGATCGAGCAGGAGGCCAAGGTTATAATCATGAGCCATTTAGGCCGTCCCAAAGGAGAAATTAAAGAAGAATTGCGTTTAGATAAAGTAGGAGCCCGTTTGAGTGAGTATTTAAATCAGCCGGTCACGGTGGCGACCGACTGCATCGGCGAAAGCGCTAAAGCAGCAGTTGCGGCGATGAAACCGGGCGACGTGGTATTATTGGAAAATGTGCGTTTTTATCCTGAGGAGGAGAAAAACGATGATAATTTCTCGAAAGAATTAGCGAAATTCGGCGATATTTTTGTCAACGACGCTTTCGGCACGGCGCATCGCGCGCACTGCTCGACTTGCGGCGTAGGACATTTTTTGCCGACGGTAGCAGGATTTTTGATGGATAATGAGATCAAAGCATTAAGCCATGTTTTGAATCAAAGCGAGTCGCCTTTTGTCGCAATTATCGGCGGGGCGAAAGTTTCCGATAAAATTGGCGTTATTGAAAATCTACTCAATAAAGTAGATACCATCATTATCGGCGGCGGCATGGCCAATACTTTCTTGGCGGCGAAAGGCTGTCAGATGGGCACCTCGTTAATGGAAAGCGATAAACTGGCAATCGCCCAGGATTTGATGAATCAAGCTCAAGCGAAAGGCAAAAAAATGCTTTTGCCGGTGGATTTAGTGATCGCACAGGATATGGAGCATCCTGAGACGGCAGAAAATGTTGATATTTACGCAGTGCCAGCAGATAAGATGGCGCTTGATATCGGCGAAAAAACCCGCGAATTATATATTAACGAATTAAAAACCGCGCACAGCATTTTTTGGAACGGACCGATGGGCGTTTTCGAAGTGCCGGAATTTGCTAAAGGTACTTTTGAAATCGCGCACGCTATTGCTGCAACCGATGCTAATTCGGTAATCGGCGGTGGCGACTCGGTAGCGGCAGTGCAAAAGGCGGGACTGTGGGATCAGATCACCCATATTTCTACCGGCGGCGGTGCATCTCTCGAATATTTAGAGGGCAAAACCTTGCCGGGTATTGCTGTAATTCAGACGAAAGCAGAGTAATTGTGAATTTTTGAGGAGGACTCATGAGAAGACCTGTAATAGCAGCTAATTGGAAAATGTATAAAACCGCCGCAGAGGCGGGGGAATTTTGCCGCGCTTTGCTTGCGCAGAGCTTGGATGACGAAGCGGATAAGGTGATTTTCGCGCCGTTTACCGCTTTATCGACCTTGCAAGAGGAGCTTAAAGATAGTGATATTGCGATAGGTGCGCAGAATTTTTATCCGAAAGCCGATGGTGCTTATACCGGGGAAATCTCACTGGGGATGCTGAAAGAATTTGATGTTAAGTACGTCTTGATC
Source organism: Clostridiales bacterium (assembly GCA_003343815.1). Classification (GTDB taxonomy): domain Bacteria; phylum Bacillota; class Peptococcia; order Peptococcales; family Peptococcaceae; genus QAKL01. The sequence goes on along the minus strand of QAKL01000121.1, from coordinate 25,055 downwards.
GGGCATTCCGAGAGACGGGAAATATTTCATGAAACCGACGAGCTGATCGCCGAGAAATTAAAAGCGGCGCTTAATGAGGGATTTATCCCGATTTTGTGCGTGGGCGAAAGCTTGGTGGTCAGAGAAAAAGGCGAGGCTCACGCTTACTGCCTGCGTCAGATTAAGGAAGCAGTAGCCGACATAGCGCCCGATGATGTGGCGAAAATAATTATCGCCTACGAGCCCATCTGGGCTATCGGCAGCGGCAAAAGCGCGACGGCCGCCGATGCAGAGGAAATGCTTGCGGCTATTCGCGGCTATCTAAGGGAGCGCTATGGCAGCGAGACTGTCGAAAAAATACGTATTTTGTACGGCGGCAGTGTCAAGCCGGAAAATATAGCGCAGTTTATGAATGAGGAAGATATTGACGGAGCGTTGATCGGCGGAGCCAGCTTGAAGGCTGAAAGCTATGGGAAAATGATTCGTTGGCGGGAGAGATAAAGATGAAACCGGTATTACTGATGATATTAGACGGATGGGGCTTGGCTGAAGAAAATGGTAATGCTATCAAAGCAGCGCCGGCGGCTAATTTTGCAAAATTAATGGAAAAATATCCGCACAGCACTCTTGAAGCTTCGGGAGAGGCAGTGGGTTTGCCCGAGGGGCAGCAGGGCAACTCGGAGGTTGGACACTTAAATTTAGGCGCAGGTCGCGTGGTTTATCAGGATTTGACTAAGATTAATAAAGCGGTGCGCGAGCATACCATCGAGCAAAATCCTGCCTTTAATAAAGTGATGGATTACTGCTTGGCAAATGATAAGGCACTGCATTTTATGGGCTTAACTTCGCCCGGAGGCGTGCACAGCCATGTAAATCATTTGCTGGCATTGGTTAAAATGGCAAAAGCCAAAGGCTTGGAGAAAATCTACATCCACTGTTTTTTGGATGGGCGCGATGTGCCGCCGGAGTCGGCGATAGAGTATATCGCCGATTTAGAAAAAGAATTGACGGATATCGGCGCGGGAAAAATTGCTACTTTAAGCGGCCGCTACTATGCGATGGATCGCGACAACCGCTGGGAGAGAGTCGAGCGCGCTTATAATAATTTGACAGGTCACGGTGAGAAATACGCTGATAACGTGCTTGGCGCGATCAAAGAGTCCTATGCTAATAAAATTACCGACGAATTTGTCGAGCCCGTTGCGATTGCAGGCGTAGATGGAGCGATTAAAGAGGGCGACGGCGTGATTTTCTATAATTATCGTGCCGACCGCGCGCGTGAAATCAGCCGCGCTTTCTGCGAAAAGGATTTTTCGGGCTTTGCGCGGAAAGAATACTTGAACGTGCATTTTGTCGGGATGACGATGTACGCCGACGGTTTTGATAAGATGATGGATATAGCATTTCCTTTGGAGGATCTCAAAGATACCTTGGGAGAGGTTATTGCGAATGCAGGTTTAAAGCAGTTACGCATCGCCGAGACCGAAAAGTATGCCCATGTTACTTCGTTTTTTAACGGTAGCGTAGTCGAGCCGAATCCTTTGGAGGAGCGCATTTTAGTACCCTCGCCAAAAGTAGCGACCTATGATTTAAAGCCCGAAATGAGCGCCTGCGAGGTCACAGAGAAAGTTTTGGCGGCGATCGACGAGGATAAATATGCCTTTATTCTTTTGAATTTTGCCAATCCCGATATGGTCGGGCACACGGGAGTGTTTGATGCGGCGGTGAAAGCCGTGCAGACGGTGGACGAGTGCCTGCAAAAGGTGATAGATAAAATATTAGCGAAAAACGGCGCGGTATTACTGTGCGCCGATCATGGCAATGTCGAAAAAATGTATGATGAAAACGGCGGACCTTTTACCGCGCATACGTCTAATTTGGTGCCTTTTATCGCTATCGGCACAAAAGCGAAAGCTGTGAAATGCGGCAGTTTGCAGGATGTGGCGCCGACGGTGCTTGATTTGCTTGAAATAGCTAAGCCTGCTTTGATGACCGGGCAGAGCTTGCTTGAATATTAAGGAGGAAGAAAAATGAGTATTATTACTGATGTTTACGCCAGAGAAATTTTGGATTCCCGCGGCAATCCGACTGTAGAAGTAGAAGTAACCTTGGAAAGCGGCGCTTTCGGCCGTGCGGCTGTCCCCAGCGGCGCCTCCACCGGCGCTTTTGAGGCGGTGGAAATGCGCGACGGCGACAAAAGCCGCTTTTTAGGCAAAGGCGTTTTAAACGCTGTCGATAATGTCAACACTATCATCGCTCCGGCATTAATCGGCTGGGATGCACTGGATCAGGTCGCAATCGACGAAATGCTGATCGAGTTAGATGGCACCGATAACAAGGGCAAATTAGGCGCAAATGCTATTTTAGGCGCGTCTTTGGCTGTGGCAAAAGCTGCCGCCGAGTATTCGGGTCTGCCGTTATATCGTTATATCGGCGGCGCTAATGCGAAAACTCTGCCTGCGCCGATGATGAATATTTTAAACGGCGGCAAACATGCCGATAATACCGTGGATATCCAGGAATTCATGGTTATGCCTTTAGGCGCGGAGTCTTTTGCCGAGGCATTGCGCATGGGCACTGAAGTATTCCACAATTTGAAAAAAGTATTGAAAGCTAAAGGCTACAGCACCGCAGTCGGCGATGAGGGCGGTTTTGCGCCTAATTTATCCTCCAACGAAGAAGCATTAGCGGTGATCGTCGAGGCTATCGAGGCGGCAGGCTATGTACCGGGCAAGGACTGCTATTTGGCGATCGACACCGCGGCAACCGAGCTTTACGATGAGAAAACCGGTATTTATAACTTAGCCGGCGAGGGCGTCAAGAAAACCGCTGCCGAAATGGTTGATTTTTATGCGGCATTGGCAGAAAAATACCCGATTATCTCTATCGAGGACGGCTTAGCTGAGGAAGACTGGGAAGGCTGGAAACTTTTGACCGAGAGATTAGGCGCTAAAGTACAGTTAGTCGGCGACGACTTATTTGTAACCAACACCAAACGCTTGGCGAAAGGTATTGAATTAGGCACTGCCAACAGTATTTTGATCAAAGTAAACCAAATCGGTACTTTGACTGAAACTTTGGACGCGATTGAAATGGCGAAACAAGCCGGCTACACTGCTGTCGTTTCGCACCGCAGCGGCGAGACTGAAGATACCACTATTGCCGATATCGCCGTCGCGACTAATGCCGGACAAATCAAAACCGGAGCTCCCTCCCGTACCGACCGCGTGGCTAAATATAACCAACTGCTCCGTATCGAGGAGGAATTGGACGAGAGCGCACGCTACAAAGGCTTGCACGGTTTCTACAATTTGAAAAAATAATTTTTGATCGCCCGAGTTTTCTTGGGCGATTTTTACTTGGGCAGCATAGATAAAAAATTTTTTTGCAAAAAGCGAAAAAATGTAAAAATTGCTCTTGTATTTATAGGCTATCTCTGTTAAAATAGATATACTAATGTTAAAGTGTATTTAGGAGGAGAATATAAATGTATATCGTGCTTACTGTATTGGAAGTAATCGCCTGCTTAGGCTTGATTGCCACTGTTTTATTGCAGTCCGGTAAAAGCGCCGGCTTATCCGGTTCGATTTCCGGCGGTGCCGAAACTTTCTTGGGCAAAAAGGGCATGGATGAGAAATTTGAATTTTGGTCTAAAATCTTTGCTGTGGCATTTATGGTTATCACCTTGCTGATGGCTATTTTAGCGAAGTAATTATTAGGCTGCCTTTAAAGGCAGCCTTTTTCATGTATTGACAGCGAAGTTTATGAGGAAAATCTTTGGATATACTACATACTGTGAACAATGAGAAGATCGATAGGGAGGAAATATGCTGAAATTTAACGAATTGGCTTTACGCGATGAAATATTACAGGCAGTAGACGATATGGGATTTGAGGTGGCGACGCCTATCCAAGAATTAGCGATACCTGTCGCTTTGAGCGGCAAGGACGTCATCGGGCAGGCGCAGACCGGCACGGGCAAAACGGCCGCTTTTGCGATCCCGTTTTTGCAATTATTAAACAGTGATCCTTTGGTGCAGGTGTTGGTTTTGACGCCGACCAGAGAATTGTGCATCCAGGTCGAAAAAGAAATCCATAAATTAAGCCGCTATCTGCCGGTGCGCTCGCTGGCAGTCTACGGCGGACAGGAGATCACCCGCCAGATCCGCGGATTAAAGGATAAGCCGCAAATCATCGTCGCGACCCCCGGGCGCTTGATGGATCATATGGATCGTCATACGATAAAGCTGCAAAATTTAAAATTTGTCGTCTTGGACGAGGCGGACGAAATGCTCAATATGGGCTTTTTGGAGGATATTGAAACTATTTTGGCGGCTTGCCCCGAGGATAGACAGACGATGATGTTTTCGGCGACGATGCGTTCGGAAATCAAAAGCATCGCCGAGCGCTTCATGAAAGAGCCCGAATTAGTCAAAGTAAAGGCGAGCCAATTAACGGTGCCGTCGATCGAGCAGGATTACTATGAAGTGGCAGAGGACCGCAAATTCAGCCTGCTGTGCCGTTTATTAGATATTTACACCCCGGAGTTAGCTATGGTGTTCGGCCGTACTAAGCGCCGCGTCGACGAGGTGACTGAGGGCTTGCAAAAACTGGGCTATCAGGCGGAAGGGTTGCACGGCGATTTGACTCAGCGTCATCGTGATATGGTTATGAATAAATTTCGCAACGGCCAGATCAATATTTTAGTGGCGACCGATGTCGCGGCGCGCGGACTGGATATTACGGGCGTAAGCCATGTCTTTAATTTTGACTTGCCGCAGGATATTGACAGTTACGTCCATCGTATCGGCCGCACGGGGCGCGCGGGCAAGGACGGTTTGGCATTGACATTCGTCGAGCCTCGCGAAATGGCGCATTTACAAACGATTGAGGCTACGATCAAATGCAAATTGACGCGCAAAAAGGTGCCGACTTTGAAAGACGCGCAGGCGAAAAAGCAGGAGAAAATGTATAACGAGCTGGCGCAGGCGATGGACGAGGGCAAGTATAACGATTATCAAAATATCGCGCTACATCTTTTGGAGGAGTACGAGGCGTCCGATATTTTAGCTGCCGCTTTGGAAATGTTGGGCGGCGAGAGCAACCGCGAGCATGAGGTGCAAAAGATTAAACTGACCGCCGAGCGCCCGATTATTGTCAAGCGCCTGCCGAAAAAAGGCCGCGACGGTCGCTATCACGGCAGCAAAGGCGGTAAAAATTATTATCATCACGATAAAAAGAATGGCAAAAAGGATTACAAAGATCAGCCGAAAGACGGCAAAAATAATTCGAAAAAGAATTATTCCAAAAAAGATAACTACAAGGACTATGACAAGAAAAATCACAAAAAAAGCAGCAAAAAAGGCTATTTTTTGGGGGAATAAGCGATGTATGATTATATTTTGATCCGCTACGGCGAAATAGCGTTAAAAGGTAAAAATCAAAAGGACTTTTTAAATCGGCTCTGGCGGAATATCAAGGAGCAAATCAAAACCGACGTCGGCGTCTTGCCGCGTTTGGAAAAGGATCAGGGGCGCATTTTGCTTTATTTGGACGGCGAGGAACCGGAAAAATATTATAATGCGCTGGATCACGTTTTTGGTATTTCCTCCTACAGCCCGGTTTTGCGCACATCCTTGGAAATGAGTGATATTTTAGACGGCGCTTTGAAAGAATTTGCGCAAGTCATGGCAGGACGCGCCGAGGCAACTTTCCGTGTGACGATCAAGCGCCCGAATAAGCGTTTTCCCTTGAGCTCGATGAAACTGGCTACCGAGGTTGCCAATCATATTTATGATCACGTGCCGGGGCTTACGGTAGATTTAAAACATGCACAGATTGATTTAAAGGTCGAGGTGCGCGATGAGTGCGCCTATATAACCACGCAGAAACGTCCGGGACTGGGCGGCTTGCCTCTGGGAACCGGCGGGCGCGGGATGCTTTTATTGAGCGGCGGAATCGACAGCCCGGTAGCAGGCTGGGCGATGATGCGCCGCGGGATGACGGTGGAGGCGATCCATTTCCACAGTTATCCGTATACTTCGGAAATGGCGAAGGAAAAAGTGTTGACCTTGGCGGAGCAGATGGCGAAATACAGCGGGCGCTTGGTAGTGCATCTGGTGCCGTTTACGAAAATTCAGGAGGAAAT
>QAKL01000121.1:9605-15604 GCA_003343815.1 Clostridiales bacterium | reverse complement strand
GGTAGATTTAAAACATGCACAGATTGATTTAAAGGTCGAGGTGCGCGACGAGTGCGCCTATATCACCACGCAGAAACGTCCGGGACTGGGCGGCTTGCCTCTGGGAACCGGCGGGCGCGGGATGCTTTTATTGAGCGGCGGAATCGACAGCCCGGTAGCAGGCTGGGCGATGATGCGCCGCGGGATGACGGTGGAGGCGATCCATTTCCACAGTTATCCGTATACTTCGGAAATGGCGAAGGAAAAAGTGTTGACCTTGGCGGAGCAGATGGCGAAATACAGCGGGCGCTTGGTAGTGCATCTGGTGCCGTTTACGAAAATTCAGGAGGAAATCGCCCATTATTGCCATGATAATCTGCGCATTACCATCATGCGGCGGATCATGCTTCGGATTGCAGAAAAAATCGCCGCGGAGCGTGATGCGATGGCGATTATCACCGGAGATAATTTAGGACAAGTCGCCAGTCAGACGATGGAAAGCATTTATGCGATCAATCAGGTGACCAATATGCCGATTTTCCGCCCCTTGGTGGCATTAGATAAAGAGGAAATCATGCAGATTGCCAAGAAAATCGACACCTACGAAACGTCAATTTTGCCCTATGAGGATTGCTGCACGGTTTTCGTGCCAAAAGATCCTAAAACGAAGCCCAAAGCCGAGGTTTGCTTGGAGGAAGAGGCGAAAATCGAGAATTTGGCAGAGTTGATTGAGCAAGCAGTGCAAAATAAAGAAACTGTAGTGAAATACGGCAAAGTTATCCCTGAGCGTGTGCAATCGGCTAATTTATAAAAAATTACGACCCGTCAAAATATTGACGGGTTATTTAGTTTGCAAACCTTATGGATTTCTAAACTCTCAAAAATATATTTTTACGCAAAAAAACGGCATCACAAGATGCCGTTTTCATATTTGTATGAAATTTTATTGATATACGCTTGCTAAACTTTCGCTCAAACTGCTGCAATCGTATCCGGCCTCGCTCAAAGACGGCGCTAAATTTTCGGCTGCAGTCTGGAAGCTGGCTTTAAATGAAGATAAATCCTTTTCATTGCCGCTGCCGCAGTAAGCTATCAAATCCTCATAACTCAGCGCTAAAGCCGCCACATCGGCACTCAAATCATCTTCATCCTGCTTTTGCAGGCTGACGCTTAATTCGCTTAAATCACTCCAAATATTACGAGCCAGTTTGACATCGCGCTCATTTATTGCTGTAACCGTCGCGGTCACTTCGCTGTCAATCAAATCGTTCACTGCGCTGCTGCTCTTAGCTTTATCGCAGCCGGTGCTCATCAAGAGAAATACGGCTAAGAAAGCAAGCAGAAACGCATTTTTGGAGAATAATTTTCTTTGCATAATGCACCTCCGATTAGGAGTTCATTATAGCACAATACGCCCTAAAAGCCAAGTTTTTTTTACCTAATCTTCATAGAAACGTCATATTTTAGCCCAAAAATTTTTTATTTGAGTCTATATTTCTCATATTTTGGCGGTTTACACCTCATTTTACCAAGGAATAATTCGCTTTGACCGTCTTTTTTAAATCCGCACTGCCGCCTAACGAAGAAATATTTTCGCCATCCACCCGGATTTCTACTTTGTCGACCGTCTCAAATTGGCAAAGAGTATCGACTACCGCATAAACGGCTAAATCGGCTGCTGTGGCGTCCTTGACTTGTTTAAACTCACTGCTTAAATCCACGATACATAGTTTTTCCGCTGCTTTTACGTTAATATCCAATAGCTCTGTCCCGACAGGTATGGCTGATTTTAAGACGGTATCGTCTGGACCTACCAGCAAAGTCTCCATCGCTGCACGGGCGATGCCCTCGGCTTTAGGAATTTTTTTCTCGCATTTCACCAATTTTTCGCCGTTTTCATCGGCAAAATAAAGCGCCACGCTCATTTCCTCGCCGCTTGTCTGGGCGACGGTTTGCACCGTTTGGTAGGTTTCCTCGATCGTGATATCCTTGGCGTCGGGGACTTGCAAATTTTCCTCACTGTTTTGCGCTGAATCAGCATTGGTGGTTTGGTTAGGCGTTTCTTCGTTTAAAATATCCTGCCTGAGCTCTGCCCGCATTTGGCTTAATGTTTCTTTGGCATTATCGCAGCCGCCAAGCGTCAAGAGGCAGAGTAAAACGGCAAGCAATCCTATTTTTTTCATTATCCATCGCTCCCTCGTATAGCTTTACTCATTTATATTCCCGAGGGGGTGATGGATATACATAGATTTTTAAATATTATTCGTTGTAAGGGGAGGAGGATTCTAAGGTGCGGTAGGATTCTTTATCCTGCGCTGCGATAGCCGCACGGATTTTCTCCAGCCAAGCGATACGCGCATTTATTTGTGTTTTTTGCGCGGAGTCTTTGGCATAAAAAAGAGCGGTTTTTTCTTCTTTCAGCAGAGCTAATTTAGCCAGGCTTTCCTTTTGCCAGTCGATCTCTTCAATATCTGAGCTATCACTATTTGACGCTAAAAATTTATCGTCAAGCCAAGCGGAATTTACAGCATCGAAATAATCATCAGCCGCACTTTTAGCTTTGCCTTGGGGCGGCTCATTCATCAGGACGACTGCTTGTTCTTTTTGCGTATCCATAGTATGGGTGACGGTAATGACAGCGCTGTCCGTCGGACTTTCTTGATAATAATTTCCGCTTCTGCCTAAGCCGTTTTGGTTGATATTGACGGAGGCTAAAAGTACGCCTGCCGCTAAGGCTGCGGCGGCAAAATAACGGTAAAGATTCTGTCTGGGATTTTTCGCCGCAATCGAGGTGATAGGTGTTGGAGAGGCGGCATGATCCAGCGAACTCATGATCCGAGCATGCAGTTCTTGCGGCATTTCCGCATCCTCGTGGCTCCACTGCTCCAATAAAGCGTCAAGCTCGGCAAAATCTGCGTCGTTTATCTCATCTGTCAAATCCATGTTCTCAGACATTTTACTACCTCCCCTCTGATAATTGTTTCTGTAATAATTTTTTGGCGCGAAAAAGGCGCGATTTGACGGTGCCGATCGAGCAGTGAACTGTTTCGGCAATTTCTTCGTAGCTGTATTCCTCAAAGACACGCAATAGTAAGACTTCTTTATATTCGAGCGGCAAGTTGCGCAAATGCCGCTCGAGATTTTTCATTTCTTCTTTAGAAGTCAGACTTTTTTCGGGCGAAGGCTCTTTCGCCGGTAAATCTTTAGGACCGTTTTCGCCCTCCAGCATTTCCTCCAAGGAAAGTGTATTTTCTTTATTTTTGCGCAGATAATCCATACATTTATTGCGGCAGATACGCTTGAGCCACGCGCCGAAAGCCGCTTGATCCTTTAAATCAGCCAAAGACTGATAGGCCTTTAAAAAGCTTTCCTGCGTCATATCCATCGCTGCTTCGCGATCTTGTAAATAGTGATAAGCTATATTGTAAATATTGCGTTCGTATAAAAGCACTAATTGCTCAAAGGCATTTTTGTCGCCTCCGAGGCTTCGCTTTACTAATAAATCCTCCTGCAAGATTCTCCCTCCATCTATACAGACGTATTTTAAGTGTATTTGTTCCCGAAAATTATAGTTCTTTGTCCGCTTTTTTCGTATTTATGTGCCGCGCTCGTTTTAGGGCGTCTTTGCCGAAACGGGCAGTTAATAAATCTTGTGTGCGGTCGAGCTTTTCACGCTTCAAACGATTATCGTCGTCAAACATACTTTGTGCTAACGGCGGATTTTCCTTTAAATGTGTTGCGGCAAGACCGATGAGCCTGACTGGTTCGCCATGATAATATTTAGCCAACAATTGTATCAATGCTCCGTAAATATCGTGATAATTAGACGTATACTCCGCAAGCTGCATAGCGCGGCTTGCGCGGCGTAAATCCGCATAGCGGAATTTTAAACTGACGCCGTGGCATTTTAAATTATAACGGCGCAAGGTATGGGCGACGTCCTCTGCCAGCATGCTTAATGTATCTGCCAAGATTTCCCGATCCGTAATATCTTCGGCAAAGGTAATTTCTCGACCGCTGGATTTAGCCTGATGCACCGTTTCTACCGGGCGCGGATCGATGCCGTTTGCTAAATCATGCATCTGCGCGCCGTTTTTGCCGAATATTCTTTCCATGAAAGCACGGTCGCATTTGGCTAACTGCCCTATGGTCGAGATGCCGTAGTCTTTCATCTTTTCTGCGGTGCGATTGCCAACGCCGAACATATTTTTTATCGGCAAAGGCCAAAGCATATCCGGTATTTTTCTATCCGGCAGATAAGTGAGACCGTCCGGTTTATTAAGCTCGGAGGCGATTTTCGCGATAAATTTGCTGTTGGCAATGCCTACCGAGGCGGTTAAATCCATCTCCGTCTTGATAGCGGCTTTGATTTTACACCCGATCTCCTCCGGCATGCCGAATAATCTTTCCGTGCCGCTGATATCCAAAAACGCTTCGTCTACCGATACCTGCTCTACTGCAGGGGTAAAACGGCTGAATATTTCCATGATTTTTTGTGATTCACGGTGATATTTCGCCATATCGACCGCGAGAAAAATGCCGTCAGGGCATTTTTTCTCGGCCTCGGCCATCGCCATCGCCGAATGTACGCCGTATTTGCGCGCCTCATATGACGCAGTCGAGACGACGCCGCGCTTGGCGCTGCTGCCGCCGACAATTACGGGTTTATTGCGGTATTCGGCGTGATCGCGCTGCTCGATCGCCGCAAAAAAAGCATCCATATCTACATGCATGATCCATCTGGGCATATCATCACCTCAAGCGTATTATAGCATGTAATTCGCGTGAGGTAAATACATTTTTGGGAGTAAAAAACTATGCTGTTTCAAGTAAAATAACCGCACCCTAATTTGGGAGCGGTTATTTATAGCATATTAAAAATGTCTTTTCTAAAGCGACCACGATTATGACAATTACATTTACAATAAACATAGAAATAAGGCCGGTGATTAAGCAAATTTCTGACAGCAAGCCGCTTTAGACGATGATTTTAAGCCGAGAGGATAAAATCATCGATGACCTCGGATAGGTGTAGGGGCGACAATTCTAAGCGGCTGCACAACTCGACTAAGTGACGGAGCGTTTCGGCAGAGACAGCGATGTCGTCAATACGGGCGATCTCCTGCACGAGCGCTCCGTCACTTTCCTCTGAGTCGACGGCTATGCCGTAGGCTTGGTAGATTTTGCCGTCGAGGCAGCGTTTTTCATGTGTAATGCGGTAGTGATACATACAAATTTCCTCCTTTAAAATATATATCTTGAGCGCAAATGCGCAGATAAACAAAAGATATGTCAAGACAGAGATGAGAATTTAGAGGGAATGTTTCTGACCAGCATCTAAAAGAATATCTTTGTAATATTTTACATAATATAAAAAGTATACCAAAAAATTATCCGTTTGGCAAGAGTTTTAACAAAGAAAATAGGTAAAAAAATACATTTTTTTAAGCTTTCAAACTCAATTTCATATACTTTGCCTCTGCAAAGTCCAAAAAAGCAAAGACGCGTCTGCCAATCGCGTCTTTGCTTTTTTGCGTTTATGCAGGTAAAAGAAAAATTTGTGAAGAAATGCTGAAATATTAACCAAAGGTTAATATATTTTTCCAAAAACTTTTGCTATCCTAAAAATGTGAAAGTAGATTTGCGATAGGAGGGAGTGGGGATGCAGAGAAAATATATTTCCGCAGTCAAGCCATTGGAGGAGTATATTTTGCAGGTGGATTTTAATTCCGGCAGCAGGCTTTTGTTAGATATCAAGCCATATCTGGACAGGATGCGCTTCTGCGCACTGAAAAATCCGCGCGTGTGGCAAAGTGCAGTCACAAACGGCATCTTTGTACGTTTCGGAGATGTGGAAATATCTCACGATGAGCTTTTGCAGATGGCGGAAGAGGGACAGAGAGCTATTTGAAGATAAGGAGATGAGAGGAAAATGGGCAAGCAAAAGATTTTGAGCATAGTTTTATGCTTGGCGCTTTTACTGTCGTTAATGCCGATGGCAGTCTATGCGGATGAGACGA
>QAKL01000121.1:0-8750 GCA_003343815.1 Clostridiales bacterium | reverse complement strand
CCTCCCCTCTGATAATTGTTTCTGTAATAATTTTTTGGCGCGAAAAAGGCGCGATTTGACGGTGCCGATCGAGCAGTGAACTGTTTCGGCAATTTCTTCGTAGCTGTATTCCTCAAAGACACGCAATAGTAAGACTTCTTTATATTCGAGCGGCAAGTTGCGCAAATGCCGCTCGAGATTTTTCATTTCTTCTTTAGAAGTCAGACTTTTTTCGGGCGAAGGCTCTTTCGCCGGTAAATCTTTAGGACCGTTTTCGCCCTCCAGCATTTCCTCCAAGGAAAGTGTATTTTCTTTATTTTTGCGCAGATAATCCATACATTTATTGCGGCAGATACGCTTGAGCCACGCGCCGAAAGCCGCTTGATCCTTTAAATCAGCCAAAGACTGATAGGCCTTTAAAAAGCTTTCCTGCGTCATATCCATCGCTGCTTCGCGATCTTGTAAATAGTGATAAGCTATATTGTAAATATTGCGTTCGTATAAAAGCACTAATTGCTCAAAGGCATTTTTGTCGCCTCCGAGGCTTCGCTTTACTAATAAATCCTCCTGCAAGATTCTCCCTCCATCTATACAGACGTATTTTAAGTGTATTTGTTCCCGAAAATTATAGTTCTTTGTCCGCTTTTTTCGTATTTATGTGCCGCGCTCGTTTTAGGGCGTCTTTGCCGAAACGGGCAGTTAATAAATCTTGTGTGCGGTCGAGCTTTTCGCGTTTCAAACGATTATCGTCGTCAAACATACTTTGTGCTAACGGCGGATTTTCCTTTAAATGTGTTGCGGCAAGACCGATGAGCCTGACTGGTTCGCCATGATAATATTTAGCCAACAATTGTATCAATGCTCCGTAAATATCGTGATAATTAGACGTATACTCCGCAAGCTGCATAGCGCGGCTTGCGCGGCGTAAATCCGCATAGCGGAATTTTAAACTGACGCCGTGGCATTTTAAATTATAACGGCGCAAGGTATGGGCGACGTCCTCTGCCAGCATGCTTAATGTATCTGCCAAGATTTCCCGATCCGTAATATCTTCGGCAAAGGTAATTTCTCGACCGCTGGATTTAGCCTGATGCACCGTTTCTACCGGGCGCGGATCGATGCCGTTTGCTAAATCATGCATCTGCGCGCCGTTTTTGCCGAATATTCTTTCCATGAAAGCACGGTCGCATTTGGCTAACTGCCCTATGGTCGAGATGCCGTAGTCTTTCATCTTTTCTGCGGTGCGATTGCCAACGCCGAACATATTTTTTATCGGCAAAGGCCAAAGCATATCCGGTATTTTTCTATCCGGCAGATAAGTGAGACCGTCCGGTTTATTAAGCTCGGAGGCGATTTTCGCGATAAATTTGCTGTTGGCAATGCCTACCGAGGCGGTTAAATCCATCTCCGTCTTGATAGCGGCTTTGATTTTACACCCGATCTCCTCCGGCATGCCGAATAATCTTTCCGTGCCGCTGATATCCAAAAACGCTTCGTCTACCGATACCTGCTCTACTGCAGGGGTAAAACGGCTGAATATTTCCATGATTTTTTGTGATTCACGGTGATATTTCGCCATATCGACCGCGAGAAAAATGCCGTCAGGGCATTTTTTCTCGGCCTCGGCCATCGCCATCGCCGAATGTACGCCGTATTTGCGCGCCTCATATGACGCAGTCGAGACGACGCCGCGCTTGGCGCTGCTGCCGCCGACAATTACGGGTTTATTGCGGTATTCGGCGTGATCGCGCTGCTCGATCGCCGCAAAAAAAGCATCCATATCTACATGCATGATCCATCTGGGCATATCATCACCTCAAGCGTATTATAGCATGTAATTCGCGTGAGGTAAATACATTTTTGGGAGTAAAAAACTATGCTGTTTCAAGTAAAATAACCGCACCCTAATTTGGGAGCGGTTATTTATAGCATATTAAAAATGTCTTTTCTAAAGCGACCACGATTATGACAATTACATTTACAATAAACATAGAAATAAGGCCGGTGATTAAGCAAATTTCTGACAGCAAGCCGCTTTAGACGATGATTTTAAGCCGAGAGGATAAAATCATCGATGACCTCGGATAGGTGTAGGGGCGACAATTCTAAGCGGCTGCACAACTCGACTAAGTGACGGAGCGTTTCGGCAGAGACAGCGATGTCGTCAATACGGGCGATCTCCTGCACGAGCGCTCCGTCACTTTCCTCTGAGTCGACGGCTATGCCGTAGGCTTGGTAGATTTTGCCGTCGAGGCAGCGTTTTTCATGTGTAATGCGGTAGTGATACATACAAATTTCCTCCTTTAAAATATATATCTTGAGCGCAAATGCGCAGATAAACAAAAGATATGTCAAGACAGAGATGAGAATTTAGAGGGAATGTTTCTGACCAGCATCTAAAAGAATATCTTTGTAATATTTTACATAATATAAAAAGTATACCAAAAAATTATCCGTTTGGCAAGAGTTTTAACAAAGAAAATAGGTAAAAAAATACATTTTTTCAAGCTTTCAAACTCAATTTCATATACTTTGCCTCTGCAAAGTCCAAAAAAGCAAAGACGCGTCTGCCAATCGCGTCTTTGCTTTTTTGCGTTTCTGCAGGTAAAAGAAAAATTTGTGAAGAAATGCTGAAATATTAACCAAAGGTTAATATATTTTTCCAAAAACTTTTGCTATCCTAAAAATGTGAAAGTAGATTTGCGATAGGAGGGAGTGGGGATGCAGAGAAAATATATTTCCGCAGTCAAGCCATTGGAGGAGTATATTTTGCAGGTGGATTTTAATTCCGGCAGCAGGCTTTTGTTAGATATCAAGCCATATCTGGACAGGATGCGCTTCTGCGCACTGAAAAATCCGCGCGTGTGGCAAAGTGCAGTCACAAACGGTATCTTTGTACGTTTCGGAGATGTGGAAATATCTCACGATGAGCTTTTGCAGATGGCGGAAGAGGGACAGAGAGCTATTTGAAGATAAGGAGATGAGAGGAAAATGGGCAAGCAAAAGATTTTGAGCATAGTTTTATGCTTGGCGCTTTTACTGTCGTTAATGCCGATGGCAGTCTATGCGGATGAGACGACCGAAACTGAGCCGAATATTATTATCGTAGGCTATAAAGAGCCTATCGCAGGCGATAGGGTAGCGGATTATTTAGACATCAAAGCCTACGGCAAGGACTTAGAGGAGGAAAGCTCAGACTACACAGTAAGCAAGATAGTGTGGAAAAACGGCAGTAATGCGCAGTTGACGGGAACTGACAGATTTACTGCAAATGAAAATTATACTTGCATTATCACTTTGACGCCGAAAGAGGGCGTGACGGTAGATCTTATGGCAATGAAAGTTGGTTTTTATACTTGCGGACAAATTTTATCTGTTAATCCAGGTAAAGGTGAAAATCAAGACGGTACAATTGATTTGACGATATGGACTAAGGCAGAAGATACCCAAAGCCACAGTATCACCTTTAAAAATAGGACTGACGCAAGCGGCGGCAGTGCGATGCTGTGCGACCATTCAGCTACTTATGCGCCGAAAGCAAGGCAGGAGGTATTCGTCTTTTGCAATACCGGCTACGTATTTTCCAAGTTTTCACCGAGCGATTTAAAATTGGAGCCGGTGAATAAATGGGGCATGGACGGCTTTCATTTCTTGATGCCGGATAGTGATGTCGCTTTCACCATAGTTCAGGATGAGACACAGCAGGATATCGTAATTCCCTCTGTGGCGATAAAACTGGTCGATAAATCTACTTCAAAGACTGCGGCAGCACCGCTGGCAGGGAAAAAAATAAGTGATTATACAGTGAGATATGATGCGGGTGAATATAACAATGAAGTGGCATTAGGAGCCTGCTATTGGGCTACTACTGGGCAGAATGTTGACATATTATCCGATACAGAGACATTTGTCGAGGGCGAGAAGTATAAGCTTGTGATAGAGATCAAGCCTGATAAAGAAGGGTATATTTTTGACAATACTACTTCTTTTACCGTTAATGGAGAGAGAATAGAGACTCCGACTGTCGGTAAAATAGCAGAGGTTCAGAAAAACTTTACTGCTGTAGCCGATGTCGATGCGCATGATTTACCGACAGGCTGGACGCAAGATTGGACGGTAGGCGGAGATCTGGACGCAAACAGCACCGCTTATCCTACTGGCTGGCTGAATGTTGATGAGAACGGAAATGGTTTGTGGAGCGATAAGAGTAAGGGCTGGAGTATTTCGGCTACCGGTGGCCGTCATGACGGTGAGGCGGCGTTTTTCGGCGGTATCGGTTCCAATAGCAAAGATGCGCAAAATACCACCATTTGGACGCAAGCGACCACGATAGCAGCAGACAAAGAATACATGCTGACTTTCATGGGAATAAATTTTGTAAGTACAGCTGGGGAAAACGCGAAAATCCTCCTTTCGACTGACGACGGTAAAACTTCGACGGAGTTAACGAGCGCGGAGTATACGGCGCAGGATTCTAAGCAGATTAAGCACGGTAAACGCTGGACGAAATATACGATTCCTCTTTCGGGAGAGGATTACGCCGGGAAAAATGTCCGTATCGGGATCAAGAAGCTGGCAACGACTACCCCTGTGACGGTCGACTGCTTCTATATGTACAGCAAAGCGGAATTAAAGCTTGCGACTGTAGGCTATACGGCAGGCGGTAATGTCGCCGATTTCCGCGTGACGGCCGAGGACAGTAATATTAAGGATATCAGTGTAAAAATCTACAATTACGATGCTGAAACGTGGAAAGTCGATGACAATCCGACGACCGATACTGTTTTCAGCAGTGATAAGAATTACCGCGCATATATTACGGTCAATTATGTGGATTTTGATACCAGAGATCTGCAAAAGGAAAATGTCACCGTTGACGGTAATCCGATCCGTGCTTTATCTCAGCTTGAGAATAAAGTTGAGATTCAATACAATTTACCGCAGTTGCAGTCGGCGCTTGAGAAGATTGACAAGATCGAGATCACTTTTGACGAAAGTGCATTTAAGTATGGCGCGGTTTACGGTGAGGTACTGGAAAACTTTAATATTAAGGTAACGCCTGAATTGAAATTCACACCTCACTTTGAGATTTATGAAAAAGGAGAGCCTCGCGACAGATACTATGATAGGGAAAGTTCGTATTTCTTCCCTTATTATAAATCGTTTTATTTAAAAGACGGCTATGACTATTACTTGTTCTTGGAGATTCATTATGACGGGTATGATGTTTCCGGTTTAAAGAAAGAAAACATAACCTTTAACGGCAAACCGGTGTATATGGCGTTCAACAGTAAGGCATACAAGACAATCCAGCCGTATTATAAGTTGTCGCCCGCTCCTTTAACCAAGCCTGAAAATCAGACGATCATTGATAAAATAACGATAAGCGGCATCAGTGCGCCGTATGTCGGCGAGCATCCGCAGACAGATGGCGCTCGTGTCAGCGAGGGTGAGGTCTTGATTAGAGATTTCAATAATGACGGTAATATTGACTGGTTTGAGGTAGGAGATAGCGGTAACGGAAAAAACTATAAAGATATGGATGCGAATGATACTTTTGAATTAGGCAAAACATACGCCTGCAGAGTTTCTGTTTCTCCGAAAAACGGTACCTATGCCTTTAAAACAGTGACGGAAAACGGGGAGAGCTTGCCAGGGGCCAAGATGAGCATCATAACCACTGACGGCAAGACTCGTCAGGCTGAGGCAATGCCTTATTCGGCTGTTACTCAAGTATGGTCGGAGCAGGAGCAAGATTATATCCAGGGAGATGATATAGATTATGGCTATGACGAGCAGCTCTGGTTATTGAGCGAGTTCGTCTGCACGAAAAAACCGCAGCAAAGCTCGGGCGGCGGTGGCGGCGGAGTCACCAATGATAATTATACCGTTACTTTAAACAAAACTGACGGAGGCACTTTAAGCGCAAGCCATACTACCACCTCCGCCGGAACCACCATCACTATTACCGCAACCCCACAAACAGGCTATGAGTTATCCTCGATCACTGCCGCCACAAGCGGTGAAAGCCTCAAATTAACCAAGAACGGCAATAAATATACCTTTATCATGCCTGCGGGCGATGTCAAGGTACAGGCAAACTTTGCGCAGAAAGACGTGAAACCAAGCACGAAACAGACGATTATTATGACTATCGGGCAAAAGAGCATGACGGCAGACGGCAAAAGTATCATGCTCGATGCGGCACCTGTAATCATGAACAATCGCACTTATGTGCCGATTAGAGCGATCACTGAAAGCTTGGGCGGCAGCGCCGAGTGGAACGCTAAGGAAAGAAGTGTGACGCTAAAAATCGACGAACAGATGATTACGCTAAAAATCGGCACGGTTTTGGCAAAATACGGCGCAGCTCCGCTGATTATCGATAATCGCACCTATGTGCCGATTCGTTTCGTCGCAGAGGAATTAGGAGCAAGTGTAGTTTGGGACGGACAAACGCGCACGGTAACGATCGAAAAATAGTTGAATTATCCCACAGCCCGCATCAAGAAGCCTGCAAAAGTTTTCTTTTGCAGGCTTTTTCTCAAGAAAAAAGTCCTCAATTAGTTTTGAGGACTTTTTTCGCTTAGAGAGCGTTTCTTTAAAAATTTATTGTCACGGACAGCTTCGTTTTTTAACTCAATCATTAAACGCTTGAGCAAATTGCTTAACAGCTCGCGTTTTTCTTTATCCATGCCGCTATAGGTTTTCAGCATGTGCCACCAGTGGACAAAAAATTCGCCCTCGGTTATTTCGCGCAAACTCTTGGCGCGTCCGGAGGCTAAGATATCGAATAATGCATCGACGAATTCGGCTTTTTCCGCATCGGAGCAGGTCGCGAGCCAATTACTGATGACAGCGTCGCTGTGCTTGCCGAATTCGGAGCGCTCCTCTAAATAGACAAATTTGGTGCCCAATACCTCCCAGGAAAGGGGCGCGTGCTGCAAAAAAGCTTTCGCCGTGCTGGCGATAACTTGATAGGACTCCTCATGCTCCAAAAGCATTCCGACGACGGAAGAGTTGGGGATAAATGTATGGAGCAAATGAGACATACTTTTGTAAGCCTCAGTGGTTAAAAATTCGTGGTGGAAACCGGGACCGTCGTTGTTATAAACGCCTAAAATGCGATTTTTTGCCGCGCTTTCGGCATTAACTGCGGCATAAATCGCCAGATTGCCGCCTTTGGAGTGACCGGTAATGTAGATATGGCGCTCTGGGTAGGCTGCGGCTGCCTGATGCAAATATTTTTTGGCCTCCTCCTGCGCCGGGACAAAGGGAGCGTAGCTCATGTTTAAATCCTCTTTCCAGCCGACTAAAGTGTCGTCTGTGCCGCGGAAAGCAACGACCAAGACGTCATTGGGTAAAAGAAAGCTGGCGGCGGCAAACTGCAAAGTTATCTTTTCGTCGCATTTGTAGCTATAGCCTGCGATCTGTACCTCTTGGAAACGCTCCGTATCGCCTAAAATTTTAAGCATTTCTAAAATCTGCTCTTTGTCGATCAAGCCTAAGCTTTCGGCTTTGTCATCTTTTTCAATCATAGGAGTGGCAGTTATTTTTAAAGCGGGGGCGATGGTTTCATCCCAAGAAGCGGTATTAGCGGCATTGTCCCAGTTTAAATAAGAAAGGACGGCAAAGACGAGGGCGTCGATTTCGTTGAAACTGTCCTTCATAAAAGACAAATCGCCGCGCCAAGCAAGGTAATCGAAAATATTATTTTCTTCGCTCATCGTTTGCTCCTCGGTAAGATTTTAAAGCACGTTGCGGGCGTTGCTGTTTTCTAAGACGCTCAAGTTCTGCAAAGCCATACCGGTGCCTAATGCTACACAGGAAATCGCACCTTCGGGGATGTAAGTCGGCAGTCCTGTGCGCTCGGAGATGAGCTCGTCCAGTCCGTTTAATAATGAGCCGCCGCCGGTCATGACGATGCCGCGGTTCATGATATCGCCGGCTAATTCCGGCGGGGTTTTCTCCAATACTTCCTTCACCGCGGCGACAATATCCTCGACCTGCTCGATGATGGCTTTGTTGATTTCCTCGGAGGTAATGGTGATGACTTTCGGCAGACCGGTCATTAAATCGCGGCCTTTGATTTCGGTAGCTAAATCTGGATGAGCGCCGGGCATAGCGGTGCCGATTTCCTTTTTGGCTTCCTCGGCAGTGCGCTCGCCGATAACCATGTTAAAATAGCGGCGGACATAACGCACGATAGCTTCGTCAAATTTATCGCCTCCGACGCGGATGGATTTACTGCAGACGACACCGCCTAAAGATAAAACGGCAATATCGGTCGTGCCGCCGCCGATATCGACAACCATGCTGCCGTGCGGCTCGGAAATATCGATGCCTGCGCCTAATGCAGCAGCCACTGGTTCTTCAATCAGATAAGCGGATTTAGCCCCGGCAGCCAAAGCAGCCTGCTTGACAGCACGCTCCTCGACAGAAGTGACGCCGGAGGGGATACAGACCATGACGCGCGGCTTAAAGAAGCTTTTTTTCCCGATGGCTTTGTCCATGAAATATTTGAGCATTTTTTCGGTAACATTATAATCAGCGATAACTCCGTCGCGTAAAGGACGGATCGCCACGATATTGCCGGGGGTTTTGCCGAGCATCTCGCGGGCAGATTCACCGACAGCGATGACTTTTTTGGTATTATTATCAATAGCCACGACTGAGGGCTCATTTAAGACTATGCCTTTCTTTTTCACATAAACCAGCACACTGGCTGTGCCTAAATCGATTGCGATGTCTTCTCCTGTAAACAACACTTT
>QAKL01000127.1 GCA_003343815.1 Clostridiales bacterium | reverse complement strand
CGCCGATTTGGACTATAACGATATCAGCGGCTTAAGACTCGAAGCGCGCCAAAAACTGGCGAAAATCAAACCCCACACCGTCGGTCAAGCCAGCCGTATTTCCGGCGTCTCCCCGGCTGATATCGGCGTGTTGATGGTCTATCTGGAGCAGCAAAGAAGAGGAGAAAACCATGCCGAACATTAACGAAATATTGCTAAACTCCTTTAAAAATGAAAATATCGCCGTCTCTGACTCCCAATTAGCGCAGTTTATACGCTACTACGAGCTTTTGCTCGAGTGGAATGAAAAAATCAACTTAACGGCGATCACCGAGCCTGCCGACGTCGCGGTAAAACATTTCGCCGACTCGCTTTTGGCACTAAAAATGCTGCCTGATGATAATTGGCAAAATAAAAAAATGATTGATATCGGCACCGGCGCCGGCTTTCCCGCGATCCCGCTTAAAATTATGAAGCAATCATTAGACGTGACCTTATTTGACTCGCTGCAAAAGCGGCTCAACTTTTTAGACACTGTCTGTCAGGAGCTGGCTCTCGCCAATATCCGCACGGTGCACGGCCGCGCCGAGGACAACGGACAGGATAAAACGATGCGCGAGCAGTATGATATCGCTTGCGCCCGCGCCGTCGCCAAAATGCCCGTGCTTTTGGAGTACACTCTGCCATTCGTCAAGGTAGGCGGCTATTTCATCGCCCTAAAGGGACCGGAGTTAGACGACGAGCTCGTCCAGTCACAAAAAGCCTTGCAAACCTTGGGCGGCGAAATCAAAAATGTCGGCCATTTCACCCTTTCAGACGGCACTTACACGCGCAATATCGCGCTCATCCAAAAAGTGAAATCCACACCCAAAGCCTATCCGCGCAAAGCGGGAACCCCGCAAAAGAAACCCTTGCTCTAAGCAAGGGTTTCTTTTGTCGTTTTTTCGCACAATACGACGAAAGAAAAATAAAGGAAATACTTGGTAAATATTGAATATATCAAACAAAGGGGTGGTGAATATGGGTGAAAAACTCAGTCGTTTATGGTTTACAGCGCCTGCCGAAAAACAATCTCTCGACCAAGGACAAACTGTAAACGAAATACCTATCAGTGAAATCGAGCCCAATCCGTTTCAGCCGCGCAAAATTTTCGCTCCCGAGCAGTTAGCCGAGCTCTCCGAGTCCATCAAAAATTACGGTTTATTGCAGCCTGTTTTGGTGCGCAGGATAAATGGGCGCTATCAGCTCATCAGCGGCGAAAGACGCCTGCGCGCGTCGATGCTCGCAGGATTGGAAAAAATTCCGGCGATCGTGCGGGAATTATCAGACCGCGAAGCCGCGGAAATGGCGCTGGTCGAAAATTTATCCCGCGAAGATTTAAACTATTTCGAAGAAGCCGAAGGCTACTTGCGCTTAATCAAAGATTTCTCCCTCACGCAGGAGGAAATCGCCAAGCGCATGGGCAAAAGTCAGCCTACTATCGCCAATAAGCTCAGGCTCTTAACTTTAGCGCCTAATGTCCGTTTCGCCATTGATCCTGCGAAAATCACCGAGCGGCACGCACGCAGTTTGTTAAAACTAAAAGATCCCGAGCAGCAGCTGGCAGTTTTGGAAAAAATTTATAAAGACGGCTTAAACGTCCGCCAAACTGACAAATATATCGAGCAACTCTTGCTTTTAGAGGAGGAGCTCAAGAAAAAAAATCGGCACTTGCGGATGAATAAAGCCTTTCGCGATATGAAAATTTTCATCAACACGATTAACTCTGCCATTGAGGAAATCCGTCTGGCAGGGTTAAACGCCGAAATGAAAGAGCAGGAGTACGACGAATACGTCGAGGTCGTGATTACTCTGCCGAAAAAAGTCAGCTGAATTTTCTGCTGACATTACAAAACGCCTATGCAAAAGCATAGGCGTTTTTGATTGCTTATTTTTCGACGATTTCGTGCATTTTGTCAATGCAGCTTTTGCAGATCAATCTGCCGTTAAAATTGATCGTGCCCTCGGTGCTGCCGCAGAAAATGCAGGCAGGCTCGTATTTTTTCAAAATAATTTTTTCCTCGTCAATATAAATTTCCAAGGAATCCTTTTCCTCGATGCCCATCGTTCTTCTTAACTCAATCGGAATAACGATGCGGCCCAATTCGTCGACCTTTCTGACAATGCCGGTGGATTTCATTACTACACACTCTCCTTTGATGATTCTCTTAAATAAATGGTTCGGTTTTAAGCGCAAGGCACTTAATACTGAAATATATTTGACATTTTTTCTTTTATCTACTGTCATGCAGAAAAAAGAAAAATGCAAAAAACACTTAAAAATTACTTTTCTTTCTAAATAAAGTCAAAAATTTGATTCTATTTATTAATTTAGACATTAAACAAAATTTTCCTGCCTAAATTTGTTTATTTTTACATTTTTTATTGCTTATGTTATTCATAAATACTTTTTATATTATCCGCGATACAAATTCCCGAACTTCGTAAATTCGCTGCGGAAACTCAGCTCGATCTCGCCGACGGCACCGTTGCGGTGCTTAGCGATAATGATACTGGCGATGCCTTTTTTCTCACTTTCGCGATTGTAATATTCATCGCGGTGGATAAACATAACTATATCCGCGTCCTGCTCCAAAGATCCAGACTCACGCAAATGGCTCAAAGACGGCTTTTTATCGCCTGATAACTCCGTCGAGCGGCTCAACTGCGAAAGCGCGATAATCGGCACTTCCAATTCACGGGCTAAAGCTTTGAGCGAGCGGGAGATCTGCGAAACCTCCTGCTGGCGGTTCTCCGTCTTGCTGCCGGAGGTCATCAACTGCAAATAATCGACGATAATCAGATCTAAGCCGTGTTCGGCTTTAAGCCTGCGCGCTTTGGCACGCATCTGACGAATTGACAAAGCCGGCGTATCGTCAATATAAATCGGCGCCTGCGCTAACGGCGTAATCGCGTCAATCAGAACGCTCCAATCCTCTTCCTTGATACGTCCGGTAGACAAAGCGTCCTGCCCGATTTCCGCCTCGGAAGAAATCATACGGCGGATGAGCTGCTCGTTAGACATCTCCAAACTGAAAACGGCGACTGTTTTCTGCGCCTGGATCGCAGCATTTTCCGCCAAGTTCAGACAAAACGCCGTTTTACCCATAGAAGGGCGCGCCGCCAAAATGATAAAATCCGACTTCTGCCAGCCGTGCGTAATATTATCTAAATCGACAAAACCGGACGGTACTCCGGTCATGCCCTCTTTTTGCTTATATAAAAACTCCAATTTATCAATCGCGTCCGACAAAACGGCGTCGATCGGCACCAGACCTTTTTTCTGCTGACCTTGGGAAATCTCCAAAATCATCTTTTCCGCGTCATCCAGCAGATTATCCGCATCCTCGGTATTTTCATAGCCGCGACTGACGATATTGCTGCCGGTACGGATGATCCGGCGCAGGATAGATTTTTCTTTGATAATTTGCGCGTAATGAGCGGCATTAGTGCTGATCGTGTTAGCGCCCATGACCTGCGCAATAGTGGTGAGACCGCCTATCTTATCCAAATTACCGTCACTTTGCAAGCTCTCGCTCAAAGTGATTAAATCGATAGGCTTATTCTGCTCGTTTAATTTAAGCATCGCCGCGTAAATAATCGCATGATCCTGCCTATAGAAATCCTCCGGCGCTAAAATCTGCATCGCTTCGTAGATAGCGTCTTTATTTAAAAAAATTGCCGCCAAAAGCGCCTGCTCGGCGTCACTGCTCTGCGGCATGATTTTTTCCGCCAAAGGCTCGCTCATTTCCTCACCTGCTTTTCTCTGATTCGTCTTATTATAGCAAATAATTGTAAATTATGCAACCTTTTTTTATAGGATATTCCTATAAGATAAAGCTACAAAAAAAGAGCCTAACCAGGCTCTTTTTTATGTCGATAAATAATATTTAATCAACACTCACTACTTTGTAATCTTTGGCAGTGACCGCGTCAGTCAAAGTCTGATCATTTACGTCCTTGCTCAAAGTCACCGTCGCGGTTTTCGCCTCTAAATCTACGACCGCTTGGACGCCGTCGATCGCATTTAAAGCGTCCTCGACAGCCTTTTTGCAATGATTGCACATCATGCCTTCAATATGCATAGTTTTCGTCATCTCATTCCCTCCCTTCAGCGAAATAGGAGCAGGCGCGGCAGATGTTTTCGCTTCGCTTACCTCTGCCCGATAGGGGCTTTTGAAACGATAAAGCCGTAAAGCATTAGTCACTACGCAAAACGAGCTCAAACTCATCGCCGCCGCAGCTAACATCGGATTTAATTTTAAGCCAAACGAGAGGAAAAATACTCCCGCCGCCACCGGAATCCCGATGGAGTTGTAGAAAAACGCCCAGAAGAGGTTTTCTTTGATATTTTTAAGCGCCGCATGGGAAAGCGCGATCGCATTTAAAATATCGAGCAAATTATTATTCATCAAAATTACATCGGAGGAGTCGACCGCAATATCACTGCCGTGGGCGATACTGATACCGATATCTGCCTGCACCAAAGCCGGCGCATCGTTAATCCCGTCGCCCACCATAGCGACTTTGCAGCCCTCGTTTTGCAAAGCGATGATCTGTCCTGCTTTTTCGTGCGGCAGGACTTGGGCGATGACTTGGTCGATCCCGAGCTCGGAGGCTATATAATCGGCAGTCTTTTGATTATCGCCCGTGAGCATGACGACCTTGATCCCTTTCGCGCGCAAAGCTTTCACCGCCTCAACAGACTCATCTTTCAATGTATCTGCCAAAGTAATCAAGCCTAAAATTTTGCCACCTTTGGCAAAATAAAGCGGCGTTGCGCCTTTCTGCGCCAATTCCTCTCCTTTTTGGAACAAGCTGTCGTCAATAAATCCCTGCTCGCGCATCAGTTTCTCATTACCTGCCAAAGCATTTTCTCCGTCGATCGCCCCCGCGATCCCCATGCCCGACAAAGTCTGATAATCATTTACCGCGTGCGCATTTAAGCCTTTATCCTCGCCGTAAGCAACAATCGCTTTCGCCAACGGATGCTCGGATAATTTCTCCAAAGCATACGCCGTCTCTAAAAGCTCTGCTTCGCTTGCACCCGTAGCGGCGATGACCTCACGCACACTCGGCTCGCCTTTGGTCAGTGTACCTGTTTTATCAAAGACAATCGTGTCGATTTTTTGCAGATTTTCCAAAGCAGGCGCGTCTTTAAACAATATCCCGCGTTTCGCGCCGACGCCAGTAGCTACCATGATCGCTACCGGAGTTGCCAAGCCAAGCGCACAGGGGCAGGAAATAACCAAGACGGCAATCGCCGTCGATAAAGCAAAGGAAACACCTTTGCCCAGTAAAAGCCACACCACAGCCGCTATCAGAGCGATCGCGATAACCGTCGGTACGAAAACGGCGGCGATTTTGTCTGCCAGACGGGCTATCGGTGCTTTAGATGCCGAGGCCTGCTCGACCATCTGCACGATTTTCGCCAAAACTGTTTCGTCGGCAACTTTGACGGCGCGGCATTTTAAATATCCGCCCGTGCAGATCGAGGCGGTCAATACCTCGTCGTTTACTTTAACCTCGACAGGCAGGCTTTCACCTGTTAATGCCGATTTGTCCAAGCTCGCCGCGCCCTCGATGACGATACCGTCAGCGGGGATTTTCTCTCCTGCGCGAACGAGGAAAATGTCGTCTTTCTGCAAATCTTTCGCATCGATGGTGTACTCCACGCCGTCGCGCAAAACTTTCGCCTGATTAGGCGCTAAATTAATGAGCTCATAGAGAGCCTTGGTCGTGCGGCCCTTGGAGCGCGCCTCCAAATATTTGCCGACAGTGATCAAGGCTAAAATCATACCTGCCGACTCAAAATAAAGATCCATCATCACCTCATGAGAGGCGGTGATGTCGTTTATCCCTAAATAATAGCCGATACGGTAAATACCGATCACACTGTAGATTAATGCCGCGCCCGAGCCTAAAGCGATCAGTGTATCCATATTAGGCGCGCCGTGAATCAATGCCTTAAAACCCGAAGTAAAAAATTTGCGGTTTAAATATAAAATCGGTAAAAGCAGTAAAAACTGCGTAAAAGCGAAGAATATCCCGTTTTCCCCTCCAAAGAAAATACTCGGCAAAGGCCAGTGCATCATATGCCCCATCGAAATATAAAAAAGTGGGATTAAGAAAACGATCGAATAAATCAAGCGCTTTTTCATCGCCAAAATCTGCTTGTCCTGCTCATCCTCCATTTTTTGTGTGCCGCTTTTTGCCGCGCTTTTATTACTCTCACAGCTCGCACCATAGCCTGCCTGCGTCACCGCATTAATAATCTCATCAGGCGTAATTTTTGTCTCATCATATGTCATCTGCATCGAATTGGTAAGGAGGTTGACCTCGACTTTTTCGACGCCCGGCAAATTCTTCATAGCTTTTTCGACATGCCCCACGCACGCCGCGCAGCTCATGCCCGAAACCATAAACTTCTGCTGCATAAAAACACCTCCATTATTTATATCGCCAATATTTTAGCAAAGAAAGTGACTTATGTCAAGTATACCTAAGCTAACTTTATAAAAATATTCTTTATCCCATCATTATAATAGGATTTGTAAAACGCTTCA
This sequence comes from Clostridiales bacterium, assembly GCA_003343815.1. Taxonomy (GTDB): domain Bacteria; phylum Bacillota; class Peptococcia; order Peptococcales; family Peptococcaceae; genus QAKL01. Next base: position 5,312 of record QAKL01000127.1, on the reverse strand, counting down.
TTTTTCTCAAAAATTTTTTAAAAAACTCTTGCATTTTCATTTAAAAAAGAGTATTATAAAGAAAATATTAATTAGCACTCGTCGCTGAAGAGTGCTAACAACAACGAGAGGATGAGTTCTATGTCTGAAAATAACGAAAGCAAACATGAATTTAAAGCCGAATCAAAACGGCTCTTGGATCTGATGATCAACTCCATTTATACGCACAAGGAAATCTTCCTGCGCGAAATTATTTCTAATGCCTCTGACGCTTCCGACAAGCGCTATTATCACGCTTTGCAAAAAGGCGAAAGCGGTTTAAACCGCGATGGGCTGGCGATTACGATTACGATTGATAAAGACAATCGTACCTTGACCGTCGCTGATAAAGGCTGCGGCATGACGCGCGCTGAGTTGGAGGAAAATTTAGGCACGATCGCTAAAAGCGGCTCCTTAAACTTCAAAAAAGCCTTGGAGAAACAAGACGACATCGATATTATCGGTCAGTTCGGTGTAGGTTTCTACTCTGCCTTTATGGTGAGCGACAAAGTCGAGGTGCACACCAAAAGCGAGTCTGGAGAAAGTAATGCCTGGATTTCCGAGGGTGCGGACGGCTATGTGATCGAGCCTTACGAGAAAGACGAAGTCGGCACCGAGATCATCATGCACATCAAACCCTCCTCCGAGGAAGAAGATTACGACCAATATTTGGACGAGTATAAAATCCAGTCTCTGATCAAACAATATTCCGATTACATCCACTACCCGATCAAAATGCTGATGACCAAAAGCCGCGTGAAACCGGAAACCGAGGGCAGTGAGAAGCCTGAGTATGAGGATTACAGCGAGTGGGAAACCTTAAACAGCATGGTGCCTCTTTGGAAAAAGCCGAAAAACGAGGTCACCGATGAGGATTACCACCGTTTCTATCATGAAAAATTCCATGATTACAATGATCCGTTAAAAGTCATCCGCACCTCGACCGAGGGTGCTGCGACCTACACTGCTTTATTATTCATCCCGTCAAAACCGGAATACGATTATTACACCAAAGACTACGAAAAAGGCTTGCAACTTTATTCTAACGGCGTCTTAATCATGGATAAATGCGCTGATCTTTTGCCTGATCATTTCAGTTTCGTGAAAGGTGTCGTCGATTCGCAGGATTTGTCGCTAAATATTTCCCGTGAAATGCTCCAGCACGACCGTCAGCTGAAAATCATCGCCGGCAATTTGGAGAAAAAAATAAAATCCGAATTAGCCTTAATGATGAAAAACGACCGTGAAAATTACGAAAAATTCTACGACGCATTCGGTTTACAGCTCAAATACGGCATTTATAACTCCTACGGCATGAAGAAAGATTTATTAAGCGATTTACTGTTGTTCTACTCCTCTACCGAAAAGAAAATGGTGTCCTTGGCAGAGTATGTCGAGCGCATGGGCGAGGAGCAAAAAGATATCTACTACATCGTCGGCTCCTCAATCGAGCAAATCGACCGCCTGCCGCAGATGGAGTTACTGAAAGACAAAAAATACGAAGTGCTCTATCTGTTGAATGCCGTTGACGAGTTCGTCCTCAAAGTAATGCAAAATTACAATGAGAAAAACTTCAAATCCGTCACCGACGGCGATTTGGATTTGGAGAGCGTCGAGGAAAAAGAAGCTATCCAAAAGAAAATCGATGATAACAAAGAAATGCTTGATTTCTTAGGCGAGGCTTTAAAAGACCGCGTCAGCAAAGTAGTCATTTCCAACCGCTTGAAAACTCATCCTGTCTGCCTCTCAGCGGAGGGTAATATTTCCTTAGAAATGGAGAAATTGTTAAACTCCATGCCTAACGAAGAAGGCCGTCAAATCAAAGCTCATCAGGTTTTGGAGATTAACGGCGACCATCCGATTTTCGAAACTTTGTGCAAGGCTTACAAAGAAGATCAGGAGAAAGCCAAAGACTACATCAATATCCTTTACGTCCAGGCTTTGCTAATCGAGGGCTTTGCTGTTGAGGATCCGATCACTTATTGCAACGCTGTCTGCGAATTGATGAAATAAAACAGTCCCCAAAAAATAATCCGGCTAAATCAGTCGGATTATTTTTTTATAAAAAACTTTTGCCGCGCATTTCTTGACTTCATAGCGCAAAGTGTCTATAATTTGAGATAATTTTAAAAAATTTTTATTTTAAGGAGCGAACCTATGAGCGCAAAACGTATGATCCTCATTTCTTTTCTGGCGGCATTGACCGCGATCGGAGCTTTTCTCAAAATACCTCTTGGTATTACCAGTATCACTTTACAATTTATGTTTACGGCAATGGCGGGAATTTTATTAGGCGCCAAAGACGGCAGTATCTCGCAGATCGTTTATATTTTGATTGGGTTAATCGGTTTCCCGGTCTTTACAATGGGCGGAGGATTTTCGTATGTTTTGCAGCCGTCGTTCGGCTTTTTATTGGGACTTATCCCGGCGGCTTTTATTATCGGGCGCATTTGTCAGGATAATCTATCATTCAGCCGCATATTTTTCGCCTGCATTTTAGGCTTAGCGATTCTTTATGCGATCGGACTTCCTTATATGTATCTCGTTTGCAATTTATACTTGGGCAAAGCTTTAAGCATAGGCTATGTCCTCACCTACGGGATGCTTATTTATCTGCCGGGCGACTTTTTAAAAATTATCGTCTGCACTTTACTCTGCCCCAAAATCGCCAAAGCGTTAAAATAGTAAAAATCGTGAGTAAATCGACTCAAAATAAGCTGATAAACATTGACAAGCAGCGCATATTCGCGTAAAATGAAATAGAATATATTTCTAATAAGGAGCCGTGGCTTCCTTGAAAATACTTTTTTTAAACGCTCCGCCGCAGGCGGTCCGCGAGGAGTTTTACACGCAAAATTGGCAAATCGACATTTTAAAAAATATCGACGATCTGCCTGAAATAATTGCCGATTATGACGCTTTGGTGATCAAAGAAGAAACCAATTTAGACAGCGAACTTTTAGCAAAAGCGCGCAATCTCAAAGTCATCGGCATTTTAAACAACGATATTTTAAATTTCGATACCTTAGCGGCTACCTCTTTAGGTATTACTATCGTTAATATTTCTAAAAGCGTCGCTTCCTCGGTCGCGGAATACACTATCGGGCAAATGCTTTATCTCGCCAGATTGCGCCGCAAAAAGGACTCGTGGGAATTAGCGGGCAAAAATTTGGGTATTATAGGCTTTAACCGTGTAGGTGCTGCTTTGGCGAAAAAAGCGCTGGCGCTGGATATGCACGTCATGGTGTACGATCCGACTTTAAGCACCGCCAAAATCAAGGCGCACAAAATCGAAAGCGTTTCTTTGATTGACATTTTAATTTCCGCGGATTTTTTGAGCATAAACATTTCCTTAAACGAGACGGCTTTTGCGCCCTTAAGCGCTGAGCAGCTGTCTTTATGTAAGGAAAACTGTGTTTTAATCAATAATTCCACGCCGGAAATTATCTCCAAAGACGCTTTAGAGGCTTTTTTAAACGCTTCAAAAATGCATTTCTGCGCCTTTGACTGCAATAAAAGCGCCTATGAATATTACAGCGATTTCAAAAATAACCAAGTTATCATTACCGAAAATAAAGCTACCGAAACTATCGAGTCCATCAGACGAGGCGCAGCAGAACTATCCGCGGAAATGCTATCCGTCATCCAAACCGGCATGAGCGAAAACGCGATCAATATCCCGACGATTGCCTCCGATAAAATGCCGCTATATGCGCCGTTTTTAAAAATGTCGGCAGCGCTCGGCTATTTTTTGGGGCAGTTTCTGCACGGTGAATTAAAAGAAATAGTTTTATATGACTACGAGCAGAGTTTAAACGACGACGCGCCGCTTTTACAGCATTTGCTCAAATATTTATTGCAAGCGATGGGCTATGAAAATGTCAACTACGTCAATTCTTTGGCTCAAGCCGGCAAACTCAAAATCGAAGTCTATACGAACACCGATTTTAAAGGCAAAGGCTTAGGCTTAAAAGTCAAACTCAAAGACAACCGCGAGCACTATCTGCACTTGATTTTAAGCGAAAATACCATTAAAATCAACAATCTGGATCGCCACCAGCTCAATTTCGAATTAAAAGAGCACATGATTTTGCTCTACCATGCGGATAAGCCCGGCGTAGTCGGTTTAGTCGGCAGTATGCTCGGTGCCTGCAGCATCAACATCATCGATATGAATTTGGATAATTCGCTTTCGCCCAAAGAAAGCGCGCTGATGCTTATTACTTTAGACTCCAAAGTAGATGACGATTTTCTCAAAGTTTTGAGCAAATATGACAATATTTACGAAGTATATTATATCAATCTTCCCTCCTCTGTTTATACGGATTTTACTTATGAGCAGAAAAGTTTGATATGACAATAAATTACGCCAAATATTTCAACTAAAGAAAGGTGAATAATATGTTAGACATTAAATTTATTCGCTCCAACCCCGATGAAGTTGTAAGAGCGATGAAAACCAGAGGTATGGATTTAGATTTAAGCGAATTTTTGTCCTTGGACGAAAGACGCCGCAAAATCCTCTCCGAAGTAGAGCAATTAAAAAGCAAACGCAATACCGTTTCCAAAGAAATCGGCATGATGAAGAAAAACGGCGAAAATGCTGACGAATTAGTTAAAGAAATGGGACAAGTAGGCGACGAAATCAAAAAATTAGATGACGATGTCAAAGAAATCGACGCTGCTTTAAGAAATATCGTCCTTGCTATTCCTAATATTCCCGATAAAAGCCTGCCTATTGGCGGTGAGCAGGACTATCGCGTCGAGCGCACCTGGGGCGAGCCGAAACAATTTGATTTCGAGGCTAAAGGTCACTGGGACATCGGCGAAAAATTAAACATTTTGGATTTTGAGCGCGCGACCAAAGTCACCGGCACCCGCTTTACTTTCTACCGCGGTTTAGGCGCAAAATTAGAGCGTGCGGTCATCTCCCTCATGCTTGACATTCACACCACCGAAAACGGCTACGAGGAATTAATCCCTCCCTATATGGCGAATAAGGACTCCATGACCGGCACCGGTCAATTACCTAAATTTGCCGAGGATATGTTTAAGCTCGAGGGTATGGATTATTATTTAATCCCGACCGCTGAAGTTCCGGTTACCAACTATTACCGCGATGAGATTTTGGACGAAAAAAATCTGCCTATTAAGCACTGCGCTTTCTCGCCCTGCTTCCGCGCCGAGGCCGGCAGCTATGGCAGAGATACCCGCGGCATCATTCGCCAGCATCAGTTCCATAAAGTAGAATTGGTTAAATTTGCTCATCCGGAAAATTCTTTCGAGGAATTAGA
>QAKL01000021.1:8431-13534 GCA_003343815.1 Clostridiales bacterium | reverse complement strand
GCGACATTAAACTCGCGCTTGACGGCAGAGATAATCGGCGCGGTACGCTCGATTTCTTCCGCATCGGAAATGCGCGTATGCCCCGGGCGGGTAGACTCGCCGCCGATATCGATAATGCGGCAGCCGGATTTGATTAATTTCTCGGTGTGAAAGAGCGCTTTGTCTAATTGATTAAAGCGCCCACCGTCGGAAAAGGAATCGGGCGTGACGTTTAAAATGCCCATGAGGTGAAAATCATAAGGCTCAAAGGTGAAATTTTCCGGGCCTATTTGCATATTTTTCAGCATAGTTACCTCCAAATAGTTTTATTTTTTTTGTCAGCCGGCCAGTTGCAAGTATCTTTTGCCGTACAGGCAAAGCAGCTGCGTGATTTTTTATCAGCGGTATAAAGAATCTTCCCCAATGCCGATGAGGTATTTTTATCGCGGTGCGCTGCGATAGCTATGGTGATCAGGGAGATATCCTCAGGCTCAAAGCCGCACTCAGGCAAAATTTGCGTGGCTAACTCGACTGATACTGCATCATGGCGGGCATTATCATAAGCGCGGCCGATATCGTGCAAAAGAGCGGCGGCGTAAATAATTTCGCGGTTAAGGGGCAGATTATTTTCTAAACAATAAATATAAGCAATCCGCGCCGTATCCAAAAAATGTGTCAAATTATGCTTGCAGTAAAGGCGCGATTCCTCTGTTTGGGTTAATTTTTCTAAGCACTCCCGATAAAGCGAGTGGGTCAAGATTTTTTCTATGCGGTCAGTGCTCATTTGAGCATCAGATCCAGCGTGCATTGGCGCAAAGCTGCGTCATCGGCAAAGATGCCGCGGCAAGCCATGGTGCGCGTCTGCGTGCCCGGCTTTTTCACACCGCGCATACTCATGCACAGATGCTCCGCCTCAGCTACGACCATGACGCCTTTGCACGGGAGATAGTCTATCAGGCTTTGGGCGATTTGGGTGGTCATCTGCTCCTGTAATTGCAAACGACGGGCATACATCTCGACCAAGCGGGCTAATTTGCTCAGTCCCGCGACTTTGCCGTCGGGGATATAGGCGATGTGCACATGACCGAAAAACGGCAGCAAATGATGCTCGCATAGAGAATAAAAATGGATGTCGCGCTCGATGACGACGTCGTTATTTTCGACATTAAAGGTTTTGCTTAAATGCGTTTCAGGAGTTTCTTCATAGCCTGCCAAAAGCTCGGTGTACATTTGCGCGACTCTTTTCGGCGTTTCGACTAATCCCTCGCGCTCGGGATCCTCGCCGAGCGCTTCTAATAACAAGCGGACAGCTGCTTGGGCTTTTTCAATATCAACCATTTCCTAATCCTCCTTTGGCAAACCGTTTACGAGATGTCTGATTTCTCCCAGATGGGTTAATGAGCCGAACGCAACGATAAGATCGTCTTTTTGGGCAATTTCCTGTGCTTTGGCTACAGCTTGAGCTAAATCGGCGCAGGAAATAATATTGGGGTTGTATTTGCGGGCATTATCTGCTAAATCCGCAGTAGAAAGCGCGCGGGGATTGTCCGTTGTGGTGACGAATACCGTATCGGCTAAAGGCAAAGTCAAGCGCAAAATTTCACGGTAGTCTTTGTCTGCTAAAATGCTTAAAATAAATATTTTACGCGTATTTGGGTAATATTTTTTTAAAGCGTCTGCCAAGCGCAAAGCGGCATCGGGATTGTGCGCGCCGTCTAAGATGAAGTCGGGATTGTTTGCGATTCTTTCTAAGCGCCCCGCCCAGCGTGCTTGAGCCAAGCCTGTGATAATGTTTTCATCTGTAATTTCAAAACCGTATTTGCGCACACACTCGAGAGCCTCGATGGCGCAGGCGGCGTTTTCCAGCTGGTGATCGCCTAAAAGGGTGATAAAAATATCGTCGAAAGTGCCGCCCGTGCTTTGGTAGCTGAAGTGCTGCCCGTTAATATCAGCCGAAATTTTGCCGATATGGGCGCGATTTACGGATATAAAGGGACTTTTGCGCCCGATGGCAATATTTTTCAAGGTAAGATATGCTTCTTCTTTTTGCGGAGCGATGACGATTGGGACCTCAGGTTTAATAATACCACCTTTTTCCGCGGCGATGTCTGCCAAGGTATCGCCCAAAAGCTGCGTATGATCCAAACTGATCGAGACGATCACCGAGACGAGCGGTGTGATGATATTGGTCGCGTCCAGCCTGCCGCCCAAACCAACCTCCAAAATGACAATTTGGCATTTTTTCTCGGCGTAATAAAGAAACGCCAATGCCAATGATAATTCAAAATAAGTAGGGTGGTTGAAACCCTGGGCGCACATCTCATCGCAGACAGATTTTAGTGTGGTAGTATGGCGCGCCAAGGCTTCTTTGGTGATGTACTCGCCGTTTACCTGGATGCGCTCGCGAAAAGTGTCTAAAGCCGGCGAGGAAAATACGCCGGTCATATAGCCGCTTTTTTGCATAACAGAGGCGGTATAAGCCAAAACGGAGCCTTTGCCGTTAGTACCGGCGATGTGGATGAAATGCATCTCGTCTTGAATATTGCCCAGACGGCGCATTAATTCGCGCATGGTGTCGAGCCCGTAAGAGGAGCCGACGGTAGCGATGTCATCCAGATACGCCATTGCTTCTTGGTAATTCATAACTAAGACCAACTTTCTGAAAAAATTTGGAGTAAGATTTTCCGGCAAAAGAAGAAATAAAAAACACTTCGCCCAAGCGGGGAAGTGTTTGATAGACCAACTAATGGGAGCGATTATTGTACCGCAGCAATAATGCATTTCGTTCAGCGGCACCTCCCGTCCGTCTGACACTATAAGACTTTAGTCTAACGCACAATAATCTAATCTTAATGATTTATTATACTCTATGAAATGCCAGGAAGCAAGGCTTTGGGCGAAATTTTGCGAAAAAAAGTATAGGATTTATGTATATCTTTGATTTTTTGACTCATACTACGCCTGAACGGCAAAATTTAAAGGAGGCAGGATCATGAATAACATCTGGAATAAGATTGTTTTGGCAATTATCATTATCGGCGCGGTCAACTGGGGGCTGATCGGATTCTTCAGCTTTGATTTGGTGGCGTGGATTTTCGGCGGTCAAGCCGCCTTGGTTAGCCGTATTATTTATGCGGCGGTAGGTATCGCCGGGCTTTACGCGATCAGTTTTTTTGTGATGAATGACCGCGATCCGCACCCGAGTCATTAAAAACGGACCTCTCCGCAATATGCGGAGAGGTTTTTAGCTCGGAAAGGGATACTTTTATAAACAGAAAACGCCCCTTTTTGGGGCGTTCATCAAAGGTAAGTGTATCAATAAAGGGATTATTCTTCGTCTTTTAAGTCTTTATCAAAGAAATCTTTGGTGAGTTTGACGACGATCGGGCTTAGGAATAATAAGCCGATTAAGTTGGGGATAGCCATTAAGCCGTTTAAGGTATCGGCGATATTCCACATCAAACTCAAGCTGCCGACCGAGCCGAAAACGACGGCGCAGCAGAAGATGATTTTGTAGATCAAAACGGCGATTTTGCTGTCTTTGCACAGATATTCTAAGGCTTTTTCGCCGTAATAAGACCAGCCGAAAATAGTGGAGGCAGCAAATAAGACGGTGGCAATCGTGATCCCGTAACCGCCCCAGGCACCTACGCCGTTAGAGAAAGCGGCGATTGCCAAATCGGAGCCTTCTAAGCCGCCGAAACCGTTCAGCGCGAAATCAGGCAAGCCCAGCCCGAAAATAACCACGCTCAATCCGCTGATGGTGCAGATGACGATAGTATCCAAAAATACTTCGAAAATACCCCATAAACCTTGGTTGACTGCGCCTCTGGTATTGGCGGCGGCGTGGGCGATCGGCGCCGAGCCTAAGCCGGCTTCGTTGGAGAATACGCCGCGGGCGAAACCATAGCGCATGGCGAGCATCATCGTGTAGCCTAAACCTCCGCCAAAAATGGCCTGCGGATTGAAAGCACATTCAAAAATGTATTTAAACGCAGCGGGGATATAGGCGGCATTCATGATTAAAAGGATAGCGCCTAACACTACATAAAAGATTGCCATAAACGGCACAATGTAGGAAGTGATGGTGGAAATGCGCTTGATGCCGCCGATAATGACTAAGCCGACCAATACGGCTAAAATAATGCCGACGATTAATTTATTCATATGAAAAGAAGTATTTAATGCGACAGCGATGGAGTTAGCCTGGGTCATATTGCCGATACCGAAAGAAGCGACTAAAGCAAAGACGGAGAAAAGCACTGCCAGCCATTTTTGATGCAGACCTTTCTCTAAATAATACATAGGTCCGCCGCACCATTCGTCTTTTTCGTTTTTCTCACGAAAATGAATGGAAAGCACGATTTCGGAATATTTGGTCACCATGCCGAAAAAGGCGCTGAGCCACATCCAAAATACTGCACCGGGACCTCCGGCAGCAATGGCGGTAGCTACGCCGGTGATATTGCCGGTGCCGACGGTGGAGGCTAAAGCGGTGCTCACTGCCTGAAAGGGACTGACGCCGCCGGCGCTTTTGTCCTGAATATTTTTATCGGTCAAAGTACCCAAGGTATGCTTCATCGTAAAGCCGAATTTGCGCACTTGCAAAAATTTGACGCGGCAGGTCAAAAAGATACCTGTGCCGACTAAAAGCGCCAGCATATACGGACCCCAGACGATGCCGTTTAAAGTTGAGTTAATATTGGAAATTGTTTCGAGCATAAGCACACATCCTTTGAAAAAGTTTGGCAAACAATTATTATGTTTGGTATTTTACAAAAGATGAGTGATTTACGCAATAGTTTTAGACAATAAAAAACAAGTGTCTTTATTTATCTAAAATATTTTAAACGAAATCAGACATTAAAGTTGCTGTAATTACCGCAAAAACACACAAATGGTATTCCCTATAGACATATGTCCACAAAAATAGAGCTTTCACATGAGGCGAAAGCTCTATTTTAAATGCGGTTATTTTCTTTTCCAGACAGTGCCTGTGGGTGCGTCCTCTAAAATGATGCCGATTTCGCCTAAGCGATTGCGGATATCGTCCGCTAATTTGTAATTTTTTTCGGCGCGGGCTTCTTTGCGCAGAGCGATCAAAAGCTCTAAGACGTCATTTAA
>QAKL01000021.1:0-7643 GCA_003343815.1 Clostridiales bacterium | reverse complement strand
TGGCAATATTTTTCAAGGTAAGATATGCTTCTTCTTTTTGCGGAGCGATGACGATTGGGACCTCAGGTTTAATAATACCACCTTTTTCCGCGGCGATGTCTGCCAAGGTATCGCCCAAAAGCTGCGTATGATCCAAACTGATCGAGACGATCACCGAGACGAGCGGTGTGATGATATTGGTCGCGTCCAGCCTGCCGCCCAAACCAACCTCCAAAATGACAATTTGGCATTTTTTCTCGGCGTAATAAAGAAACGCCAACGCCAATGATAATTCAAAATAAGTAGGGTGGTTGAAACCCTGGGCGCACATCTCATCGCAGACAGATTTTAGTGTGGTAGTATGGCGCGCCAAGGCTTCTTTGGTGATGTACTCGCCGTTTACCTGGATGCGCTCGCGAAAAGTGTCTAAAGCCGGCGAGGAAAATACGCCGGTCATATAGCCGCTTTTTTGCATAACAGAGGCGGTATAAGCCAAAACGGAGCCTTTGCCGTTAGTACCGGCGATGTGGATGAAATGCATCTCGTCTTGAATATTGCCCAGACGGCGCATTAATTCGCGCATGGTGTCGAGCCCGTAAGAGGAGCCGACGGTAGCGATGTCATCCAGATACGCCATTGCTTCTTGGTAATTCATAACTAAGACCAACTTTCTGAAAAAATTTGGAGTAAGATTTTCCGGCAAAAGAAGAAATAAAAAACACTTCGCCCAAGCGGGGAAGTGTTTGATAGACCAACTAATGGGAGCGATTATTGTACCGCAGCAATAATGCATTTCGTTCAGCGGCACCTCCCGTCCGTCTGACACTATAAGACTTTAGTCTAACGCACAATAATCTAATCTTAATGATTTATTATACTCTATGAAATGCCAGGAAGCAAGGCTTTGGGCGAAATTTTGCGAAAAAAAGTATAGGATTTATGTATATCTTTGATTTTTTGACTCATACTACGCCTGAACGGCAAAATTTAAAGGAGGCAGGATCATGAATAACATCTGGAATAAGATTGTTTTGGCAATTATCATTATCGGCGCGGTCAACTGGGGGCTGATCGGATTCTTCAGCTTTGATTTGGTGGCGTGGATTTTCGGCGGTCAAGCCGCCTTGGTTAGCCGTATTATTTATGCGGCGGTAGGTATCGCCGGGCTTTACGCGATCAGTTTTTTTGTGATGAATGACCGCGATCCGCACCCGAGTCATTAAAAACGGACCTCTCCGCAATATGCGGAGAGGTTTTTAGCTCGGAAAGGGATACTTTTATAAACAGAAAACGCCCCTTTTTGGGGCGTTCATCAAAGGTAAGTGTATCAATAAAGGGATTATTCTTCGTCTTTTAAGTCTTTATCAAAGAAATCTTTGGTGAGTTTGACGACGATCGGGCTTAGGAATAATAAGCCGATTAAGTTGGGGATAGCCATTAAGCCGTTTAAGGTATCGGCGATATTCCACATCAAACTCAAGCTGCCGACCGAGCCGAAAACGACGGCGCAGCAGAAGATGATTTTGTAGATCAAAACGGCGATTTTGCTGTCTTTGCACAGATATTCTAAGGCTTTTTCGCCGTAATAAGACCAGCCGAAAATAGTGGAGGCAGCAAATAAGACGGTGGCAATCGTGATCCCGTAACCGCCCCAGGCACCTACGCCGTTAGAGAAAGCGGCGATTGCCAAATCGGAGCCTTCTAAGCCGCCGAAACCGTTCAGCGCGAAATCAGGCAAGCCCAGCCCGAAAATAACCACGCTCAATCCGCTGATGGTGCAGATGACGATAGTATCCAAAAATACTTCGAAAATACCCCATAAACCTTGGTTGACTGCGCCTCTGGTATTGGCGGCGGCGTGGGCGATCGGCGCCGAGCCTAAGCCGGCTTCGTTGGAGAATACGCCGCGGGCGAAACCATAGCGCATGGCGAGCATCATCGTGTAGCCTAAACCTCCGCCAAAAATGGCCTGCGGATTGAAAGCACATTCAAAAATGTATTTAAACGCAGCGGGGATATAGGCGGCATTCATGATTAAAAGGATAGCGCCTAACACTACATAAAAGATTGCCATAAACGGCACAATGTAGGAAGTGATGGTGGAAATGCGCTTGATGCCGCCGATAATGACTAAGCCGACCAATACGGCTAAAATAATGCCGACGATTAATTTATTCATATGAAAAGAAGTATTTAATGCGACGGCGATGGAGTTAGCCTGGGTCATATTGCCGATACCGAAAGAAGCGACTAAAGCAAAGACGGAGAAAAGCACTGCCAGCCATTTTTGATGCAGACCTTTCTCTAAATAATACATAGGTCCGCCGCACCATTCGTCTTTTTCGTTTTTCTCACGAAAATGAATGGAAAGCACGATTTCGGAATATTTGGTCACCATGCCGAAAAAGGCGCTGAGCCACATCCAAAATACTGCACCGGGACCTCCGGCAGCAATGGCGGTAGCTACGCCGGTGATATTGCCGGTGCCGACGGTGGAGGCTAAAGCGGTGCTCACTGCCTGAAAGGGACTGACGCCGCCGGCGCTTTTGTCCTGAATATTTTTATCGGTCAAAGTACCCAAGGTATGCTTCATCGTAAAGCCGAATTTGCGCACTTGCAAAAATTTGACGCGGCAGGTCAAAAAGATACCTGTGCCGACTAAAAGCGCCAGCATATACGGACCCCAGACGATGCCGTTTAAAGTTGAGTTAATATTGGAAATTGTTTCGAGCATAAGCACACATCCTTTGAAAAAGTTTGGCAAACAATTATTATGTTTGGTATTTTACAAAAGATGAGTGATTTACGCAATAGTTTTAGACAATAAAAAACAAGTGTCTTTATTTATCTAAAATATTTTAAACGAAATCAGACATTAAAGTTGCTGTAATTACCGCAAAAACACACAAATGGTATTCCCTATAGACATATGTCCACAAAAATAGAGCTTTCACATGAGGCGAAAGCTCTATTTTAAATGCGGTTATTTTCTTTTCCAGACAGTGCCTGTGGGTGCGTCCTCTAAAATGATGCCGATTTCGCCTAAGCGATTGCGGATATCGTCCGCTAATTTGTAATTTTTTTCGGCGCGGGCTTCTTTGCGCAGAGCGATCAAAAGCTCTAAGACGTCATTTAATAAACCGTCGTCAGCAGCATTTTTATTATCGTTAGCCCACAAATCTAAGCCCAAAATTCCGCTTAATTCCTGCAAAAGCGTGATAGTTTGCTTTATGGTGGTTTCGTGCGGCATGCCTTTTAAGTAAATATTGATTTCGCGTACAAAATCAAAAAGTACAGCCTGCGCCAAAGCGGTGTTAAAATCATCGTCCATCGCTTTTTCGAAATCAGCGCGGGTTTTCGCCAAAACGGCGGTAAAATCTGCGTCCTCGCCGCTTGGCGCTTGAGCTAAAGCTTTTTCCAAGCTTTCTGCACCGTGGCGCAGTCTTTCTAATCCTTTTTGGGCGACGTGCAGTTTTTCATCGTCAAAATCGAGCGGACTGCGGTAATGGACGCTTAATAAATAAAAGCGCACAGTCTGCGGATCGAATTTTTCTAAAATTTCGCGCAGTAAGAAGAAATTGCCCAGAGATTTGCTCATTTTTTCTTTGTTAATGGTGATAAAGCCGTTGTGCAGCCAGTATTTTGCCATTACCTGTCCGGTCAGGCACTCACTTTGGGCGATTTCGTTTTCATGGTGAGGGAAGATCAAATCCTGCCCGCCGCCGTGGATGTCAAACTCGGTGCCTAAATATTTGAGGCTCATGGCAGAGCACTCGATGTGCCAGCCGGGGCGGCCTTTGCCCCAGGGGCTTTCCCAATAAGGCTCGCCGGGTTTCGCGCTTTTCCACAGAGCGAAATCTAACGGATCCTGCTTGCGGTTGTCAACCTCGACGCGGGCACCGGATTGCAAATCGTCTAAATCGCGACCGGATAATTTGCCGTAGTTTTTATCCTTGCGCACGGAGAAATAAACGTCGCCGTCTAATTCGTAAGCGTAGCCTTTATCGATCAGGCCTTGGACAAAATCGATAATATCGTCGATATGCTCGCTGACTTTAGGATTTTTCGTCGCCGGGAGAATATTTAAGGATTTGGTGTCTTTGTAAAACTCATCGATATAGCGGGCGGCTAATCTTAACGGTTCGTCGCCCTCCTCATTGGCACGCTTGATGATTTTGTCGTCAACGTCGGTGAAATTTTGGATATATGTGACTTTGTAGCCCGAGTATTCCAGATAGCGGCGGATGGTGTCAAAAACGACGATCGGGCGGGCGTTGCCCAAATGGATGTAGTTATAAGTCGTCGGTCCGCAGACATACATGCCGACTTCGTCCTTTTTATGCGGGATGAACGGCTCTTTTTGCTTGGTCATGGTATTGTAGACTACTAAATTTTCTTTCATAAGATAATACACTCCTTTTTGGCAAATAAAAAACTGCCGTCTGATAGAGACGACAGCCGCGATTCCACTCTAATTTGACAGCCGAAACTGCCCTCAAAAGCCCGTAACGGGGGCTATGCGGGGATGCCTACCGGATTTCGGCAGCCCGACTCCCGGATGCATTTGGGATTAGGGAGGAAAATTTTCTCGCACCTTATGAAAATCTCTCTTTATTCCTCGCAGTAATCTTACTCTTCCGTTCACAGTCGATACTTTATTAAGCATATTTATTTTAACTGAACGTACGCGTTTTGTCAAGCAGATTTCCCTGTTCTGCCAGAATTTGTGCCGACATATATTGACACAGTTATGATATAATGCGCTTAAAGGAGGGATAAAATGCTGCCGGTGCAGTATGTGTTTCATTTCAGCAATAAAATGTATCAAAAGAGCTTGCAGAAACGTTTGCGGGAATTTAAGCAAGCAGAGGATCATTATGCAATCTATCGCTATAACTGCGCGGAAAGCGATCTGGAGACGATCAGCAAGGAAGTAGCGGCGGTTTATCCGCTGATTAATCATTTGTACCGCTTCAAGCCGCAGGGAAAAATTCAGTTTGCAGTCTACGCGCGAAAAGCTGATTTGCAGAATATCATGCATTTAGATACAGAAAATACGCCGATGGGGATTTATTGGCTGGGGCAGATCCATCTTTTGGCGCCTGCGGCGTGGATCGCAGGAGCGGAGGAGGAAAGAAACTGTGCTTTTCGCCTGCTCGGTCCCGTGGCGCACGAATATACTCATTATGTCATCGATTATCAAACCCGCGGCAATTATCCTCGCTGGCTCAGCGAGGGGCTGGCGCAGTATACCGAGCAAGCGTTGGCCAAAATGCCGCCTTTTAGCAGCGAGTGTCTTTTGCGCGAAGATTACTACACTTTAGACGAGTTGGAATATTGCTTTGATTTTTTGCGTGATCAGCCGCTTGCTTATTTGGAGGCGCTTTTGGCAGGCGAAATATTAATCGAGCAGTATTCGTTCGGCTATGTGCGTAAAATCTTGCAAGAGTTAAAAACGGGCAAAGGTTTAGAGGAGATACTTTACTGCGAAAAGCTGAATTATCCGACGTTAAATTTGCTCTTGCGGGAAAAATTAGCGCAGCTTCGAAAAAATTTTGCGCAATCCCTGGTGGAAACGTGAGAATTATCTTGACAAATGCTGCCTTGTTCGCTAAAATAGATAGGTAACCTTGGAGAGATACCCAAGCGGCTGAAGGGTTCGGCTTCGAACACCGATAGGCGGGTAACTCCCGCGCGGGGGTTCAAATCCCCCTCTCTCCGGAAAAATCCAGTACGTCGGAGACGTGCTGGATTTTTTAATAAGGGGATTTGAACCGGCGGAAAAGGAAAATGCGACCTATGGGAGCATTTTGCCCGCCGTAGGGTGATATATCTTGTTTGCCTGTAGGCAAATAAGGTGGTATGTCGAAAAATGGACGCGATGTGTCAATTTTTCGGCGAGCGAACGACAGAAAGAAATAATAAGAAAAGCAAAAAATGCGCATGGCAGCTGCGAGTGGTAA
Organism: Clostridiales bacterium; assembly: GCA_003343815.1. Taxonomy (GTDB): domain Bacteria; phylum Bacillota; class Peptococcia; order Peptococcales; family Peptococcaceae; genus QAKL01. The sequence goes on along the minus strand of QAKL01000021.1, from coordinate 1,701 downwards.
AAATATGTATGAAGTGGAGTAAGCGGAGTGAATCCCCCTCTCTTGGGGAAAAATCCAGTACGTCGGAGACGTGCTGGATTTTTTATTGTATGGACGAAAAGCTTTTAACATGGCCTAAATGTTAAGGATTTGTGGAGATTTATAAATGCTATTGTGTTTGTATCCAATATATGCTACACTTTAATTGTGATAGATGCGTGAAAATTTACCATGACCATTCGCATTAAAAGAAAAAAGGAAGTGAGGATTTGACGAAAACAGATGCCCCTGTAGTTTTGGAAACCAAAGGACTTATCAAAAAATATAAAGTAGGCTCGGAAATAATTACTGCCTTGGCCGGGGTTGACATAAAAATTTATAAGGGCGAATTTGTCGCAGTGCTGGGCACATCCGGCAGCGGTAAATCGACATTATTAAATATGATTTCAGGCCTGGAGCGGCCGACTAAAGGCGATATAATTATCGGCGGCACCCGCTTAAATAAAGTAAGCGAGCGCAATATGGCGCGCTTTCGCTCGCGTGAGATGGGTTTTATCTTTCAGGCGTATAATTTGATCCCTTCGCTTACGGCGATGGAAAATGTAACCCTGCCCTTGATGCTCCAAGGAGTATCCAAGAAAAAGCGTGAGAAAAGAGCCAAAGCGATGCTTATTGAGCTTGGATTGGGCAAACGCTTGCACAATAAACCCAGCCAGCTTTCCGGCGGTCAGCAGCAGAGGGTAGCGATTGCTCGCTCGTTGGTGACGGAGCCCAAGATCATCTTTGCCGATGAGCCGACGGGTAATTTGGATACGAAGACTACGATTGAAATTTTGAGTTTTTTACAGCAGATTGTGCGCAAAAGACAGTGCACTTTAATCATGGTCAGCCACGATTTAGAGGTCGCCCAGTATGCCGACCGCATTATCCATATGCGCGACGGCAAGGTGATCAAGATTACCGAGGGCGAGGCGGCTATCAAGGAATTGACCAAAGCTGAGGAAATAATCGAAAGTTTACCGGATATTGAGGAGCCGAAGACAGAGTCTCCGCAATCAGCTCAGGAAAAAGAGCCGGAAGCGGAGAAGGCGAAGATTTTAAACGAAGAAGATACGGAGGAGAAGAGATGAGAGAAAAAATTCATAAAGTTAATAAAATAACGGCATTATTGTTAGTTTTGATTTTTACCTTGGGCTTAGCCGTCCCTGCTTGGGCAGAGGGTGAGTCGGTTTCGACGGACAGCAACAATGAGCAGATCACCTATAAAACAGGCGCTAATCCTTTGTGGACGATTGATAATATTGAAATTTTAAACGAGCCTGCAGTCGGCGAGCAGTTTGATATCGCCATTACCGCGCGCAATATGGGCTCGGGAGACGCGATGATGCCAATCATCCAGTTTACCGAGGATGAAAAAGCGCTGAAAAACTTCTCCGTTTTAGGCGGCGGAGATACTTATGATCCAAAAGTGGATAAGGTTAAAGCCGGCGAGAGCTATGTTTTTAATGTGACTTTAGTAGTCGATGCCAATGCCCGTGAAATCGGCGGCGACGGATATAAATTGAATGCTATTTTAAGAAGCTATAACTGGGATATCGGTCAGGCGACGCGCCCATTTACCACTTCCAAACAATTTTATGTCTCGCCGAAATATGCTTTGAGCACGCCGAGCTTTGTCGTGCGTGATGTTAAATTTTCGCCTGAGGTTACCGACAGCACGAC
>QAKL01000120.1 GCA_003343815.1 Clostridiales bacterium | reverse complement strand
CGGTGGAGGTTAATTCCTGACGATAAACGCAAGCGTCTTTTGTCTCGGTGATAGACTCAAAGCCGTCGCGGGTACCGCTGCCTGCTTCACGGCCGATAACGACGATTTCCGCGTCATTGCCGCCGAGGTCTTTCCAGTTAGTTACTTCACCGGTGTAGATTTTTGCGATATCCTCCAAGGATAAATCAGCAACCTGGTTTTCCGGATTGACAATTACGGCGATACCGTCATAAGCCAAAACAGTTTCCTTTAAACCGCTTTTTACTTCCTCGTCCTTCAAATTACGGCTGGATAATCCGATATCGCAGCGCCCCTCGGAAACAGCTTTGATACCGCTGCCGGAACCGGTAGGATTGTAAGTAAAGGTCACGCCTTTATTATTTGCCATAAAATCTTCGCCCAAAGCGCCGATTACTTTTTCCATGGAAGTCGAGCCATCGGTCGATACCGTTCCGCTCACATCTTTTGCTCCGCAGCCGCTCAAAAGCCCTACTGCCAATAAACCAACTAACAACATACTTGCGATCTTTTTCATTTCGAAAGATCTCCTTTCACATTTTTTTATTTGTCCTTTCAACGTCTCTAAGATTAACAAACTATTGTAAAACAAAAAAGCAGAATAAAGTAAAATCTATGTAAAATAGAACAGAAGCTATTATTTTTTTATGAAAACTAAAAAACAAAAACATATAAATTATCACCGTGCTAAAATTTTTTTGCTGATTTTATAAATTTCTCTTGACAATTAAGCGAAATAATGATATTCTGCAAGAAATATAAATTTCATATATCATTACAACGATGAAAAAACTAAGTCATCTTTCCTTTATCTCAGAGAGTCGGCGCAAGGTGTGAGCCGATATAAAGATATGACGTTCCACTTTGGAGTTGCCGTTTCGGAGGGTCAGCCCTTTATAGCTTTTAAGCGGTCAATATTTGACAATTTGGGTGGCACCGCGGGTATTTCTCCCGTCCCTGTTATTTTGCAGGGGCGGTTTTTTATTACTTTAAAATATATCACTAAGGAGGAATTTACTATGCAAAGAGTTTACAATTTTTCAGCAGGTCCGTCCATGCTGCCGTTAGAAGTGTTGGAGCAAGCACAAAAAGAATTAGTCGTTTACAAGGACAGCGGTATGTCAGTAATGGAGATGAGCCATCGCTCCAAAGTATTTGAGGAAATCATCCAAACCGCTGAAAAAGACTTGCGTATCTTGATGAATATTCCCGACAATTACAAAGTATTATTTCTCCAAGGCGGCGGCAGCACCCAGTTTGCCATGGTGCCGCTGAATTTATTTCATAAAAGCATGAGCGCCGATTATGTCCATACCGGTCAATGGACAAAAAAAGCTATGCCTGAGGCTAAATTATACGGTAATGTTAACATCGTCGCCTCCTCTGAGGATAAAAATTTCAGCTATATCCCTACTTTGGATAGCGCGAAATTTAACCCCGAAGCGGATTATTTCTACATCTGCTATAATAATACCATTTACGGCACTCATTACACGCCGGATAAATTGCCCGAAACCGGCAGCGTGCCCTTAGTCGGCGATATTTCCTCCAATATTTTGGCGGAAAAAATCGACGTTAGTAAATTTGGGCTGCTTTTTGCCGGAGCGCAGAAAAATTTAGGTCCCGCCGGAGTGACGATCGCAATTATCCGCGAGGATTTAGTCGGTCATCATTTGCCAATCACGCCGACCATGCTGCGCTACGAAACCCATGTGAAAAATAATTCTTTATATAACACCCCTCCCTGCTACTCGATCTACATGGTCGGTTTAGTTTTAAAATGGCTCTTAGCTCACGGTGGCGTCGAGGCGATGCAAAAAATTAACGAAAACAAAGCTGCGCTTTTATATGACTATTTAGACCAATCATCCTTCTTCACCGGCACCGTCGCCAAAGAAGACCGCTCTTTGATGAATGTGCCTTTCGTTTCCCCCAGCGAAGAATTAAACGCTAAATTTATCAAAGAAGCCGCCGACAAAGGCTTGGTCAATTTAAAAGGTCACCGCACCGTCGGTGGCATGCGCGCCAGCATTTATAATGCGATGCCTTTTGCAGGCGTGCAGAGCCTGGTTGATTTCATGGCTGATTTCGAGAAGAACAATAAATAATTTACGAGGTGATAAATATGTACAATATCTTAACTTTAAATAAAATTTCCCAAGCAGGTTTAGGCAAGCTGCCCCATGATAAATTTAATGTCGGCGATGATATCGCAAACCCCGACGGCATCATTTTGCGCAGTTACTCCATGCACGAAATGGAACTGCCAGAGAGCCTGCTTGCTATCGCCAGAGCAGGTGCCGGCACCAATAATATTCCCGTGAATAAATGCGCCGAAGAAGGCATCGTTGTCTTTAACTCCCCCGGCGCCAATGCCAACGCCGTCAAAGAATTAGTCCTCTGCGCTTTATTATTCTCCTCGCGCAACGTCATCGGCGGTATTGAATGGACCAAAAGTTTGAAAGGTCAGTCCGATGCCGACAAACAGGTCGAAAAAGGCAAATCTCAATTCATCGGTCCGGAAATCATGGGCAAAACTTTAGGTATTATCGGTTTGGGCAATACAGGCGGACGCATCGCTATTGCCGCCGCAGCCTTGGGGATGCAGATTTTAGGCTACGATCCCTACATGCGTGAAGCCGACGCTTACGGCAAATTCACGCAGAATTTCACCTACACTTCCGATTTAGAGCAAATCATGAAAGAAAGCGACTACATCACCGTCCATGTGCCGCTCACTGCCGATAATAAATATATGTTTAACACTCAAGCTTTCGGCTTGATGAAAAAAGGCGTCCGCCTGCTTAATTTCTCCCGCGGCGAATTAGTCAACAATAATGATTTAAAACAAGCTGTCGCCGACGGCACAATCGCGTACTACATCACCGATTTCCCCAGCGCCGAAGTTTTAGAAATTGACAACGTCATCGCTCTGCCGCATATCGGTGCCTCTACCCCTGAATCCGAGGAAAACTGCGCCGCTATGGCTGCTTTGGAAATCAAAGACTACCTCGAAAGCGGCAATATCCAAAACTCCGTCAATTATGCCAACTGCCATCTGCCTGTAACCCCGGGCAAAACGCGTATCGGTATTCATCACAAAAACGTCCCGGCGATGATTCACGCCATCACTTCCGTCGTTAGCGCTGAAAATCTCAATATCTCCAACATCGTCAGTTCCAGCAAAGGCGATTTCGCCTACTGCTTATTAGAAACTGATGATTTAGGCGATAAATACGAAAAACTTTTAGCTGACTTAAAAGCTATCGAGGGTGTCATCCGCGTGCGCATCATCATGCCGCAAGCCTAATTCTAATTTACGTCAAAAAAGCGTACCGAAAATTCGGTACGCTTTTTTTCATCTAATCAACGGACGTTTCGCCACTTCATCATACTCTACTTTGAGCTCAGGTGCCAGCTTCGGCAGATCACGCAAACGAATAAAATTTACTTCATCTACATTGACCGCTTCCACCGTGACCTCCGCACCTTTCACATCAATCGTCAATTCAAACACTTCCTTAGATTTTGTCTGCTTCTCTGTCAGTTTCCGCTTAAACTCCTGCCACGCCGCCTCCTCCACCAACGGCGCCGGACAGTTCTTATGCGTCACATCATAGTGCCTGACGACATTTTCCGCAGAAATATTATGCTTTTTCATCAACTCGCGAATCAAAAGAATTGCCCTATCCTCAGTCTCCTGTGCGATATGATAGCCATTATTGTCCTTATAGCTGCACATCTCGATGCCGATACTGTTATCATTGCGGCATTCATTATGATAATACTTTTTCCCGCCGCAGTGCCATGCCGTATCCTCCTCGCGCACCGACTGCCAAATTTCCTTTTCATCGACAAAATAATGCGCCGATGCACCTCTTGCACCGTTTGCAAAATATTTCGCGTTATTTTTCGCCGTATCACTATCACCTGCGGTATAGTGCAAAACTAAATATTTGATTTTCTCCTTGCGGCCTAAACGAAAATTATTTTTATCTGCCGCCAAAAAGTTAATTTTCATCAGCTTCACCCTTTCCGAGGGTTTTATAATTAAGCGCTCTTTTACTATCATCTAACCCTACCGTAGTCGGATCTACCAAAATACCGATCCCCACTAAAATATTTAACACCAAACCAATCAGCTGAATCACCATATCCTCTCCGATTGGCGGCACGATACCGATGATCCCGCATATTTGATAAATAAAAGCCACAACAGCACTGATCATGGTTAATAAAAAAGCTTTGTTTTGCAGTCGCACTTTCCAATTTATTTTCATAGTTATTTCTCCTTTTTATCATTTTCAGCCGCATACGACGGCATTTTTTTGATCTCTCCGACTAATTTGGTAATCGTTCCATTCCCACCCAAGCGATGATAAGCCAGATACATCTCATGGACATTTTCCATCGCATAAATCGGAATATATCCTTTAAGCATATAATGATTGTACGCGCCGATAATTTCGTTACGCAAAAGCGCCCGCACTCCGCTAAACATAGAATACACCGCCGCCATCATCACGCCGATAGCACTGACACTTATCCCCATAATTATCTGAATATAATATTTCACGATAAAATCCAGCATCACTTTCCCCTCCCTTCAAAATGTCGTTTTACAAACGACCTCTTATTTCCCAAATGTTGTTATATTTAATGTATAATATTCCCAATTAAAACTATATTTACAAAGGATGATGCCCATGTCTGTTTACACTGCCGAAATGCAAGACCTGCTCTGCCTCTGCCTTGAGGCTCAAAGCAGTGATCTGCCTGCAATGGAATTATACCTAAAAAACATCGGAGCTAATGCCACCCTCTCGCCTTCTGCCACCCCACTTTTAGCCGTGATCATCCGCAACTTTGCCAAATACTCCGTTCGCCATACCGCCATGCTGCCCAGCTATATCGAAATATTTCTCCGCCACGGTTTTGACAGCCGCCTTTACGGCGCGGCGTGCCTATCCGCTCTTTGTGAGTCCGTTACCGACGAAAAACTGCTTAGCGCCGGCAAACTCCTGCTCGACTCAGGCGTATCTATTTCCGCACCAGCTTTACAAAACCTCCTGCGCCAGGTCAGTTTTTTAGTAGCCTATCATGACTGCCATCGTCGCGATCATTATCTGGCCAACCTTTATTTCTCCTACCGGCAAATGCTGCTCAATCATTTTAACTGCACATCGCTCAAATATAGCGGCATCACTCATTACACCTATTCCTTTGAGCAAACTGTCTCTGCCGTGATGCTCGATAAATCAGAACTTTTTCCCAAGCATATCTATCTTTTTCTCTCAAATAGTATCCTTATTATCCAAAACTACCCCAACTTATATTTATGCTCATCTATCGAGTCTGCTGCCTCCTCGCACCCGCCCTTTCTCCTCGCTCCTCATCCCGAGCTGACTGAGCTGCTTAATGGAAAACCTCTGCACAACATTTCCTTTTATGACTCCATTTCCTCTGATCGGCCAACCGTGCGTCTGTCATTTAGCGATTTAACTATGGATATTAAGCCAAACTCCCATGCATCATCCTTAGAAATATATCTTTCAAGCAAAAAATATCTTTAAGCTCAGCGATTATCAGCCATCAATTTCTGCATGATTACCGACAAAATATTGCGATCCATCCCTGCTGCCAGCAAATCCTTGACCTTGGACAGCTGTTCTTTTAAATTATCGCTCTTAAACACATAATTCGCCAGCTTACTGTACTCGTTCAGCTCATTGCCATTTAAAGCGGCAGCAAACTCCTCCGCACTAACCTCGTTTTTCTTTTTTTGCTCGGCTGCCGTTTTACCCGCATAGAGCCCTTGATTAACCGGCACATCGCTTATTTTAATACTTGGAAATTCTTTCGTCGCAAAATTAATTGTATCCGTAGTTAAAAGACCGTTATTCGCCAAAATTTCTGCCATCGCATCAGCGCCGTTTTTGCGGATACTGCTCTCTTGTGTATTGATCTCATCCAAATTAGTATCAAGTTGTGCTCTGATATCTGCCAATGCTTTTTCATAATCGCTTTTTAAATTTTGCTGACTCTTTTGATAATAACCGCTTTTCTCCAAACCATAGCGTGATAAATTATTGCGCAGAGTTTTTTGCGCCAGCTGCTGGTTGACATATGCCTCTCTGGCCGCGTCCTCAGCCGACGACTGCAAATTAGCCCGATAGTCTGCCAGCTGCGCCACATAATCATCGATCTGTTTTTGCGCCTGACGCATCTCTTTCATCACAGTCGATCCAGCGCCGCCTTTTGCCAAACCATTGTAAAAATTCATACTATTATAGCCGTTGCCGCCCACCAAATACTCCTGACCACCGCTTACATAATAAATATTGCCGTTTTCCGATTTTACTTTGCTACTTCCACCCAGCTGCTGATTAATTTGCGCCAGCCCGGCTTCACTGCGCCCATATTGATTTAAAAGATTCTGCACCTTCTTTTTCTGATTTTCTATCGCGCTGCCGCTTGAGCCATTGCTCACACTTGCGCCGGAGCCGCCTCCGCTATATCCACCCGAACTTCCGTTCAAATTATTTCGACTCTCATTTAAACTGTCATATAAATCTCGCGCACTGTTCACAAAATCATCCTTTGTATAGCCGTTACTGATCGCACTTCCTATTATTGCCCCAATCGCACTGCCTAATGATCCCATCTTTATTCCTCCTTAGTCCTCAGCGATAACTTTCGCCGATAATTTTGAAATACTCATCCTTACTTATTAACCCTTTCACTACAGCCTTTCTCACCATCGATTTACTCCAGCGCCCCATATTAAAATTTTTCTTAATCACCAAAAACATCACCTATTCCTCCCACGCTTCATACAAACACCGTATAATACACCCATTCATCACTTGGATTGTTAATTGTCAAACTCTTTCTGTCTTCCGACAGTGACCATGTAACCGATTCTATCGTAATATTGCTTGTATCGGCTATATCTGCTACTGTATCAAAACTGTTTGTTCTAGTACTGCCTGTTTTATACGTATAAAAATACCTTTTACCGACCACATCTATAAAATATTCAACTCTGTAAACAGATCCTATTCCATAAGTAATAAATTTTATCGGTTCTGTCTTTGTTATTGTTGTAGTAACGCTGGTAAATTCGTGTTGTGCATCGTTACTTGTCAGCTTTTCTAGCATATCGCCGTTTTGCCAGTTTTGTCCATACAAAAAAGCCTCTCCCATTATCTAATCACCTCTATCTGCAAACTAAGTGCTTGTGTCGGTTTTTCTTCAAAGCAAGTAAACGTTATCTTCCCTGCACTCGTCACTGCCTTACTAATACAGTTCCACGCTTTTTTCTCCAAAATAGCCGTCGCATTAGTCGTCGAGTACACAGGCGTAATATGCGGCTTATCCGTCGATAAGATACCGCTTATCGAGATACTTTGGGTGTACGGCGCACTTGTGCCTGTCCATGTTGTCGATAGACTCGCTGTATAATTACTCTTGCTGGCTTTGCTCACGATGTAACTATACA
>QAKL01000115.1:8417-13210 GCA_003343815.1 Clostridiales bacterium | reverse complement strand
GGGTGAGCAATAAAACTTTTTCACGGATCAGCTCGGAAATTACTATTTCTAACGGCTGATCGGTCACAGCGTCCGCAGGATAATACTGCGGTCCCTCGGGTAGATATTTCTCGGTAACCTCGACTAAACGCGCGACATTATCCCCCTCCAACGCGGATAAGGGGAAAATCTCGGCAAAATCGCCTTTTTGCTGCCACTCCTGCAATAGTTTACCTATTTCCTCCGGAGTGAGCTTGTCCACTTTATTTAAAAGGAGGAATACAGGCACGCCGCTTTGCTGCACTTGATTTAACACATACTCCTCGCCTGTGCCTGCTTTCACTGAGGCATCAACTAAATAATAAATCAAATCGACATCATCGACCGTTTTTTCCGCAGTTTCCACCATGTATTCGCCCAGCTTGTGCTTCGGCTTATGAATACCCGGCGTGTCGACAAAGACGATCTGCGTCTCATCAGTCGTATAAATACCGGTGATGCGGTTGCGCGTAGTCTGCGGCTTGTCGGAAACTATCGCTATTTTTCGATCCAATATTTGATTGAGCAAAGTTGATTTACCGGCATTCGGTCGTCCGATCATCGCTACAAAACCGCTTTTCATCTTTTTTCCTCCATCTCTAAAAAACTCTCGTCAAAGCCTTGCGGCAGCAATTCACTAACGGTGGTAAACTGCGGCTCGTTACGATCGCTCAAAAGCATTAATTGCATTTTTGGCGCCAATTCTGCCATGACCTGGCGGCACGCGCCGCAGGGCATGATCGGCTTATCCGTCGCGGCATAAATCGCCATTGCTGAAAACTCACGCTTGCCCTCCGCTACCGCGCGAAAAAGCGCTGTCCTCTCCGCGCAGTTTGTGAGCCCATAGCTCACATTTTCGACATTACAGCCGGTGATGATGCTTCCATCAACGCAATATAACGCCGCTCCGACTTTAAAATGCGAATACGGCGCATAGGCATTTTCGCGCGCCGCTTTGGCTTGCTCACTTAATTTATCCCAGTCAATCATTCTTTATCCTTATCCTTATCGTCTTCTTTATGGCTGATGCGGCGAGAAAGCCAGTCTTGCTTTTCCTCGTCTTCCTCCTCCGGCAAAGCCTCGACCTCGACTTTGGACACGCGGTGCCCTTTGACCTCTGCCACTTTCATGTGCAGCCGTTCGTAGGTCGCCTCATCGCCGACGGATGGGATCCCACCGATATTGTTAAAGACCAAACCGCCGATCGTTTCCGACTCGGTATCCTCGGAAAACTCGACTTCCAACGCCTCCGCCACGTCATACACCAGCGCGCGTGCGTCTGCCATCACCGCATTTCTGCCGGGGATAGGCTCGATCAATTCCTCCTCGGAGTCGTATTCGTCTTGGATATCGCCGACGATTTCCTCGATTAAATCCTCAATCGTGATTAGTCCCGCCGTGCCGCCGTATTCGTCCAAAATTACTGCCATATGAACTCGCTTTTGCCGCATTTCTGCCAAAAGATCGCTGACATTTTTATTTTCCGGAATAAAATACACCGTGCGCAGCAACTCTTTGACATGGCAGGTATTAAAATCGCGATCCAAATTTTTAAGCAAATCTTTCACATACAAAATACCGACGATATTATCGATACTGCCCTCGTAAACCGGGATACGGGAGTGCCCCGCCGCGATGATGTCGCTTAAAACTTCTTTGACTGTCCGCTCGCCGTCTATCGCCAGCATATCGATGCGCGGCACCATAATTTCCTTGACCGTCGTTTCGTCAAATTCAAAAATGCTGTTAATCATTTCAGTTTCACTCTCATCGAGGATACCCTCCTCCTGACCGGCATTAACCAAAATTTTCAGCTCGTCCTCGGTGATAAACGGATCGTCCTCATCGGCGCGCGCTAATTTACCGACAATGCGAGAAATTTCGCTCAATACCCAAACCACCGGTGTCAAAATAAGCGTCAAAATGGTTAAGGGCGCAGAAACAGCCATTGCCCAGACATTAGCTTTACTGGAGCCGATATTTTTCGGCACCACTTCACCGAAAACTAAAATAACCAGCGTCATAATCCCTGTAGCCAGTCCTAACCCGGCGTTGCCCCAGACATCCAAAGCTAATTTTGTCGCTAAAGAGGAAGCTCCGATATTAACCACGTTATTACCGACTAAAATCGTCGAAATAACCTTACTTTGCTGCTCTAAAAGCGCCAGCACCCTGCCGGCTTTTTTATTGCCCTCGTCCTGCATATTCATCAAACGTACTTTATTTGTTGATAATAGAGCCGACTCTGCTGATGAAAAAAACGCCGATAACGCTACCAAAACCACCAACAAAACCAACATATTACCTATACCATCACCCAACTAATATCACTCCTAATTCTTATTTAATATTAAAATCTATTTCATTATATCATATTTCCGCGAAAAAGCAATCAACGGCTTTGACCTATTTGACCTAAAATTGCCTCTTCCTTTTCGCGCATGATCTTCTTTTCGTCTTCACTCTCGTGGTCATAACCGCACAAATGCAGCATGCCATGGCAAAATAAATATAATACCTCCCGCGTTAACGAGTGCCCGTATTCCGTGCGCTGCTCCTCGGCTCGCTCCAGAGAAATCACGATATCCCCGAAAAGCACCAATTCGAAATCATCTAACTCCTCGTCCGCCTCATACATCGGGAACGAAAGTACATCCGTCGCGGTATCTTTTTCGCGATATTCGCGGTTGATCTCGCGAATGCCTTCATTGTCGATAAAAGTCACGCCAATTTGCACTTCAGGCGGGATTTCCTCATTTTTCAGGCAAATCTCCGCCGCCTGCTCCATGAGCTTTTCCCATGACGGCTCCACGGTCATTTTATCTTGTTCATTATTAAATACTATTGCCATAAATACCCCTTCTTTATTTCGTTTTCGCCTTATTTTCTGCCGCTAACATCGTTTTTTCTGCCGGATACTCGATACGCTTGTGATACATGCCGTTAATCACGCGGCCGAATGTCTCGGCTATTTTATCTAAATCTTTAAAGGTCAGATCGCACTCGTCAAACTGCCCATCGTTAAGTTTTCCTTTAATCAATGTGCGGATAAAACCCTCAATCTGCCCGGGAGTCGCGCCGGTTTTGCTGCGCACCGCCGCCTCGACTGTATCAGCCATCATCAAAATTGCCGCTTCTTTAGTCTGCGGTTTGGGCTGCTCATAGCGGTAATCCTCCTCGCGCACCTCCTCATCCGTTTCCTTCGCTTTCTGATAAAAATACGAAATCAGCGAATTGCCGTGGTGCTGAGCAATCATATCGATAATCATCGGCGGCAGTTTGGCTTCGGTAGCCATTTCCACACCGTCTTTGACATGCGAAGTGATGATTAACGCACTTAAAGTTGGACTAATTTTATCATGCGGATTTTCGCCGTTAAACTGATTCTCAGTAAAAAAGTACGGCCTTTTTATCTTGCCGATATCGTGATAATACGCTCCGACGCGCACGATAAGTCCGTCTGCGCCGACCGCCTCAGCCGCCGCCTCGCCCAAATTGCCGACCATGACACTGTGGTGATACGTCCCCGGCGCCTCCAGCATCAGCTTTTTCAAAAGAGGCTGATTGGGATTAGATAATTCCAAAAGCTTAATCGAGGTCGTCACGCCGAACATACTCTCGATTAACGGCAAAAGCCCCAAAGTCAAAACCGCGGAGAAAACGCCGTTTAAAATTCCGAAAAGCATCCCTACCCAGATGACATCCCAGATCGTGCGGTTTAAAATTCCCCATGCGCCGATCGCGATAACGTTGATGAGTGCGATATAAAGCGCCGTTTTGTATAAATCCGAACGCTCCGTCAGGCGAATTATACCGATAGCCCCCACCATGCCGCTGATTAACGAAAGCAGGACGAACTGGACATCCCCGGTCAGTATCCCGGCAAAGATAGCAAAAATGCCGTTAAAAAATACCGCCATATTGGGATTAAACAAAGTCGCCACCAGCATCGTACCCATCGCGCTCGGCAGCAAAAATCCAATTTGCGCCGATATATCTGCCGAGGGGCTCACAGTAACCGATAAAATCAATTCATCCAAGATGACCAACACCAGCACCGTCAGCATCAAAATCTGCATATAGCCTAAATCACGGTATTTATCCTTGCAAAATGTCCGCATATAAATAATCGTAATACCTAAAAGCACCAGCAAAATTATCGCTAAAGAGCCGGCGATTTTGCTTATATTAACCTCGTCGGCATAGCCCATCAGATAAAGGATATCATACTGTTCCTCAGTGATGACCTGTCCTTTGGAAACGATCATTTCGCCCTTTAAAATCGTCCGATAAACAGGCGTCACCGTCGCCAAAATTTTCGCCTTAGCTGTCTCGGTCGCCTCGGTATCGACTTTTAAAGTCGCGTAATACGGGATATCATTAAAAAGCTCCTCTAAGACATCCAGCTTTGTTGCTGTATAGTTATTGTTTATTTCCGCCAAAATAGCGTTTTTGGCCTGTGCTAAATTCTCCTCTGCCACACCGCCGGAATTGACCATGACCTGCGACAATATCGCCAAGGCGTCGTGATTTAAATTGTTAAAATCCTCGCGGCTGTAAGTCGTCAAATCATACCAGTCGGCATCACTCAGCTCGATTGAGCTTTTGCTTTTTAATTCGCTTACTTTATAGCTGTCGATGTGCTCGCCGTCAATATCCGCAGGCACCTCGCCGAAAACTATATCCTCAACGACATTGAAAAAATTGCTCACCGAGGCCAAGGTCATATTATTGTAATCATCCAAATTTAAGGTGTAAATATCCTCAAAATTTTC
>QAKL01000115.1:0-6793 GCA_003343815.1 Clostridiales bacterium | reverse complement strand
AGCTTTTCCCATGACGGCTCCACGGTCATTTTATCTTGTTCATTATTAAATACTATTGCCATAAATACCCCTTCTTTATTTCGTTTTCGCCTTATTTTCTGCCGCTAACATCGTTTTTTCTGCCGGATACTCGATACGCTTGTGATACATGCCGTTAATCACGCGGCCGAATGTCTCGGCTATTTTATCTAAATCTTTAAAGGTCAGATCGCACTCGTCAAACTGCCCATCGTTAAGTTTTCCTTTAATCAATGTGCGGATAAAACCCTCAATCTGCCCGGGAGTCGCGCCGGTTTTGCTGCGCACCGCCGCCTCGACTGTATCAGCCATCATCAAAATTGCCGCTTCTTTAGTCTGCGGTTTGGGCTGCTCATAGCGGTAATCCTCCTCGCGCACCTCCTCATCCGTTTCCTTCGCTTTCTGATAAAAATACGAAATCAGCGAATTGCCGTGGTGCTGAGCAATCATATCGATAATCATCGGCGGCAGTTTGGCTTCGGTAGCCATTTCCACACCGTCTTTGACATGCGAAGTGATGATTAACGCACTCAAAGTCGGACTAATTTTATCATGCGGATTTTCGCCGTTAAACTGATTTTCCGTAAAAAAGTACGGCCTTTTTATCTTGCCGATATCGTGATAATACGCTCCGACGCGCACGATAAGTCCGTCTGCGCCGACCGCCTCAGCCGCCGCCTCGCCCAAATTGCCGACCATGACACTGTGGTGATACGTCCCCGGCGCCTCCAGCATCAGCTTTTTCAAAAGAGGCTGATTGGGATTAGATAATTCCAAAAGCTTAATCGAGGTCGTCACGCCGAACATACTCTCGATTAACGGCAAAAGCCCCAAAGTCAAAACCGCGGAGAAAACGCCGTTTAAAATTCCGAAAAGCATCCCTACCCAGATGACATCCCAGATCGTGCGGTTTAAAATTCCCCATGCGCCGATCGCGATAACGTTGATGAGTGCGATATAAAGCGCCGTTTTGTATAAATCCGAGCGCTCCGTCAGGCGAATGATACCGATAGCCCCCACCATGCCGCTGATTAACGAAAGCAGGACGAACTGGACATCCCCGGTCAGTATCCCGGCAAAGATAGCAAAAATGCCGTTAAAAAATACCGCCATATTGGGATTAAACAAAGTCGCCACCAGCATCGTACCCATCGCGCTCGGCAGCAAAAATCCAATTTGCGCCGATATATCTGCCGAGGGGCTCACAGTAACCGATAAAATCAATTCATCCAAGATGACCAACACCAGCACCGTCAGCATCAAAATCTGCATATAGCCTAAATCACGGTATTTATCCTTGCAAAATGTCCGCATATAAATAATCGTAATACCTAAAAGCACCAGCAAAATTATCGCTAAAGAGCCGGCGATTTTGCTTATATTAACCTCGTCGGCATAGCCCATCAGATAAAGGATATCATACTGTTCCTCAGTGATGACCTGTCCTTTGGAAACGATCATTTCGCCCTTTAAAATCGTCCGATAAACAGGCGTCACCGTCGCCAAAATTTTCGCCTTAGCTGTCTCGGTCGCCTCGGTATCGACTTTTAAAGTCGCGTAATACGGGATATCATTAAAAAGCTCCTCTAAGACATCCAGCTTTGTTGCTGTATAGTTATTGTTTATTTCCGCCAAAATAGCGTTTTTGGCCTGTGCTAAATTCTCCTCTGCCACACCGCCGGAATTGACCATGACCTGCGACAATATCGCCAAGGCGTCGTGATTTAAATTGTTAAAATCCTCGCGGCTGTAAGTCGTCAAATCATACCAGTCGGCATCACTCAGCTCGATTGAGCTTTTGCTTTTTAATTCGCTTACTTTATAGCTGTCGATGTGCTCGCCGTCAATATCCGCAGGCACCTCGCCGAAAACTATATCCTCAACGACATTGAAAAAATTGCTCACCGAGGCCAAGGTCATATTATTGTAATCATCCAAATTTAAGGTGTAAATATCCTCAAAATTTTCTAAAGCTAAATCTTCTTTGGCTTTAGTCGCCGTTTTATCCTCCACTGTCATATAGCGGTTAGCCTGCACATCGCTGCCAGAGACTTGTCCGACGCTTAATTCCTCTCTGGTCGAAACAAAATAAATCGTCAATACACCGAGCAAAGCCGCAAAAAACAGCGCGCACCACAAAAACAGCTTCTTATTCTCTTTTTTTCTCCATATCTGCCGATCCATGATCACAGATCCTCCCTATAAATTGCAGTGCTCATAAGCTTTGATAATCTTTGCCACCACCGGATGACGCACCACATCAAGCGCACTCAAATGATTAAAGCCGATCTCCTCGATACCGCTCAAAACCCTCTCCGCCTCCAAAAGACCGCTGGTCGTATTTTTCGGCAGATCAATCTGCGTAATATCGCCGGTAATTACCGCTTTAGAGCCAAAACCGATACGCGTCAGAAACATCTTCATCTGCTCATTGGTCGTATTTTGCGCCTCATCTAAAATGATAAAAGCATTATCCAAGGTTCGCCCGCGCATATACGCTAAAGGCGCGATCTCAATAATTTCCCGCTCTAAATATTTCTGCGCCGTATCCGCGCCCAAAACATCGTACAGTCCGTCATATAACGGTCTTAAATACGGATCAACTTTATCCTGCAGATCTCCCGGCAGAAAGCCCAATTTCTCTCCCGCCTCAACCGCAGGGCGCGTCAGGATGATGCGCTCCACTTTTTTATTTTTAAGCATTTTAACTGCCATCACGACCGCCAAATATGTTTTGCCGGTGCCGGCAGGCCCTATCGCAAAAGTAATATCTTTCTTTTCAATCGTTTTCAGATAATGATACTGCCCGATAGTTTTCGCTCTGATTTGTTTCGCCCGCGAAGTCGTCCAAAAAACCTCGCTTAAAACCTCTGCCAGAGCTTTTTCATCCATAGCATCGTCGCGTCCCAAAGCACAACTGACATCTGCCTTGGTGATCTCCTGCTTTTTAGCTAACAAAAGCAGATAATTGATCGTCTCCTGCGCTTTTTTGACGTTTTCTGTTACACCTGTAATCATGACCTCCTGCCCGCGGGCAGCAATCGTCACCCCAAGCTCACTTTCCAGAAATTTAAAGTTTTCATCTAATGCTCCGGCAATTTTTCCGGCAGTTTCTATATCGGCAAAATGTATTTTTTCTTGTACTTCCAAAGAGAAGCCTCCCTTTTATACTTACTCAGCATATATTATACACTATTTTTTTTGAAAAAACTACTGTTTTTTTGTAATTATCTCGTAAAATATCCTGCTAAATACACTTTTTAGCCGCCAAATTTACTCCTGCCCGAAACTTCTGAAAGTCGACACTCATTTTTCTATCTATATACGATCTCGCCTAAATCTTCCTTCACCAATAGTTTATTTTCTACCAAAACTACCCCAGCATTTTTAGCGTCCAGCAAACGCATCTCCGAGGCAATGATATCCTCAGCCGCAAATTGCACGGCGCTTTCGGCACGCTCCGTGCATTTGACATAGGCTTGCTCCGGAGTATAGCTGCACACATTTAATGCCAAAGGCGTGCTCGCTATTTTTTCCACACTCCAGACCTCCCTGCCCATGCGTAAATTTTTCTGCCACAGCACACTCTCTGCGGCAGTCTTCGGGTGATTAGACGCTAAAATTTCTTTCTCATTTTTACACACGCGATAATACTCCTGCCTCGCGCCGTTTTCGGTAAAATAATGCTCGTTTAAACTCGCAGCAGCATATCGCACATGCTCGCCGAGTCCCTTGATGCTGCCGCGGGCGCGGATCCTGCGCCCCTCATCAGCCGGCACATAGATGCCCTCCTCG
Source organism: Clostridiales bacterium (assembly GCA_003343815.1). Taxonomy (GTDB): domain Bacteria; phylum Bacillota; class Peptococcia; order Peptococcales; family Peptococcaceae; genus QAKL01. The sequence goes on along the minus strand of QAKL01000115.1, from coordinate 2,980 downwards.
TTTTTCTGCCAATTATCATACTCTACTCCGCGAATCAAAACATCGCCCTTTTTCACCCTATCGCCTTTTTGTACCAATGCCTCGCCCTCTAAGACCAATATTTCCGTCACCACGCCGTCATCCGCTGCAATGATATCTGCCGTATCCGTATACTCAAGCGGCGTCCGCTCCATTTCTTTTACTCTGACCTCTAAAACCGTGCCGCGCACCCCGAGCCACATCCATGCTATCTTACCGTTATAATCGCTTAATACTTTCTCCGAAATCATGTTTGTGTCTATATCACTGATCGGCGTGCCCTTTTTAGCTCCGTATTGCTCCAAAATCGCAATTATCTCTGTATCGCTGTAGTGATCATTACCCGAAATATCGTAGTTCCAAATATACGACACCATCAGTTGCAAAATCGCCAGCACTACCGCTGTGCCTAAAAATATACCGTTCCTTTTCTTAAATTTATGTAGTTTAAAAACCGCGCCTTCCTTTCGCAATATCTTGGCGCGAGCGTGCTTTTGGCGGACGATATTTAATATAGCGCGCGCCTTATTTGCCTCGACTGTCACTGTAAAACCCTTAGAGGTAGGCTTTACGTTAGTTAAACATATATCGTTTTGGGTGCAGGCGCCGATAAACTCTGCCGCCTCGATTTCCCAAATTTCGATCGTGACCCTGCCTTTATTCACGTCTTTCGCGCTCCTTTATCGCTACATCGGCAATTTTGCCGTAAATCCAGACGCATTCGCGACTGACCGCCTCAATATATAAATTATCTCCAGTAATGTTGATTGTTTGCAATTTATTAACCAAAACCACTTTTTCCGCGCTGTAGCTTTGCACTCCGCCGTAATTTTCGATATAAACCCTGCCCGCGGTGTCAATGATGATTTTGCTTTTTTCCCGATTGGGGATGATCAAGTCTTTGAAATCTTCAGACGTCATTTTTTCCCACCCCTTTAGTTAAATATATGCCTTAAAGGTGGGATTATGTCTTTTAAAGCTTGTCGATCAAAGTCACCGTGTCAGTGATCGCATCATTTTTTAAATCAACAAGCAGACGTTTATTATCCGTAACCACCGCATATTCGACCTCCGCTACGTCCACGATCTGCCGCATTTTTAACTGCGCGCGCAGCCATTTTTCATCTAATCCCAGACGATTTAAATTATTTACGCTGATTTTGCCCTCCTGCACCACCTCGACCGCAAGCGCAGTACCCTCCAACTTTAATTTTAAATCGCGCCTTTCGACATTTTCATACTCAGACTTTTTAATCACGCTCAAGCCTCCCGAGGGCTCGATTATCGCCAGTTTTACTTGAGTAAAATCAAAAATATCTTTTAAGCGCAAAAGCATCGTAAACTCATCTAAATTCAGTTTCATTTTACGCAAATTATTTTCCAAAATTTTGCCGTCTTGGATCACCACCACCGGCTCGCCGTTAATAAGCTTGCGCATTTTGCGACTTTTTAGCGCCACGAGCGCCGCCATAAATGTTAACGCCCCATAAGTCAAAAGCCCAACCAAATGATCGCCGAATTTATCAAAGCTGTCCGTCGCCATATTAGCCGCGATCGAGCCGAAAGTAATGCCGTTAATATACTCATAATACGTTAATTGCGAGACCTGCTGCTTGCCGATTAGACGCGTCAAGATAAGCAAAATCACAAACGATACCGCCGCCTGCACAAAAATTAAAAGCATCGGTTGTCCTCCTTTGATGGCAAAAAACTCCGTGCCGCTTAAATATAATTAATTCTTTCAAAAGTATGACCGAAAAATGTCCGTTTTAAACTTAGCTTTTCACCGTTTTCTCACTTTTAGTGTTTAATCGGCGGCAGAAATGTTGACAAAATATACTATGTGTTATAAAATATAATATTATGATTATTTGTATACGAGGTGAAATTTTGTGAATTTCAAGCGTGAATTAAACGAATGGTTTTTTAATGCCAAAAACGATTTCTTAGCCGGCTTGTTAAGCGCCTTTGCGGTCATCCCGGAGGTCATCGGTTTTTGTATCGTCGCCGGCATAAGCCCGATGATGGGGCTTTATGCGTCATTTTTTTTAATGGTTATTCTTTCTTTTTTAGGCGGCAGACCCGCCATGGTTTCCGCCGCCGCAGGCTCGATGGCTTTAGTCATCGTCAATTTGGTGCGTGACTACGGCACAGAGTATCTCATGGCCGCCGCGATTTTAGCCGGTATTTTTATGATTATCTTAGGTATTTTAAAAGTCGGCAAGCTTATCAATTATCTGCCGAACAACGCAATGGTGGGCTTTGTCGATGCGCTGGCAATTTTGATTTTCTCCGCTCAGCTCAAGCATTTCGTGGGTGAAGGTCCGATCATGTACCTTTTAGTTTTAATCGGCTTGCTGATCATTTACCTTTTGCCCAAAGTATTTACCGCCCTGCCATCAGGCTTAGTCGCGGTTATCGTCGTCACGGCGATTTCCATGGCGTTGGGCAACCCGGTGCGCACGATTGGCGATATGGGCGATATTGTCGCTTCATTGCCGATTTTCGCGATTCCTGATGTACCGCTTAATTTAGAAACACTTAAAATAATCCTGCCGTACTCGATTTCCTTAGCCTTGGTCGGCTTAGTCGAGACATTATTAACCGCGCAGGTCGTCGATGAAATGACCGACTCTACTTCAAACAAAAACCGCGAATGCCGCGCTTTAGGCATCGCCAATGTCGTCAGCGCCCTTTTCGGCGGCACCTGCGGCTGCGGCATGATAGGGCAGGCTATTGCTAATGTGAGCGCCGGCGGCCGCGGTCGACTCTCGACCTTCGTCGGCGGTTCGTTCATCATGGTTTTGGTCTTTTTGTTGAACGATTTATTACAGCAAATCCCCTTGGCAGCCTTGGTCGCAGTCATGTTCTCCGTTTCGGTGACGACATTCGACTGGGATTCCCTGCGTCGCTTACCTAAAATGCCGAAAGTCGACGCGCTCGTCATTATTTTAGTTGTCGC
>QAKL01000125.1:7632-11992 GCA_003343815.1 Clostridiales bacterium | reverse complement strand
GTCGTCAGTCCGCATTTCGCCAGAGCCGCGCGGATCTCAAACTGCGAAAACTGCGGAAATGTATCCCAGACCTCGTCCAAACAGGTTTTGCCATTATCTTTCGGCTCCTGCTCGAAATAACCGATAAATAAATTTTCGCCTTTATCGATCTCGCCGCCCAAAGCTCTGATTTCACCGAGCAAGCTGCGCAGAAGCGTCGTTTTGCCGATACCGTTCGCTCCGACCAAAGCGACCTTTTGCCCGCGCTCCAAGCGTAAATTGAGTGGTTTAGAGAGCGGCTCATCGTAGCCTATCACCAAATCTTTCGTTTCAAAAATGAGTTTAGACGAGGTTTTCGCCGGTAAAAATTCAAATTCCGGTTTGGGTTTCTCGCGCTCCAGCTCGATTAATTCCATTTTGTCGAGTTTTTTCTGGCGGCTCATCGCCATGTTTCTGGTAGCGACGCTGGCTTTATTACGCGCGACAAAATCCTTTAGCTGCGCGATCTCCTGCTGCTGCGCTTTGTACGCTGCCTCCAGCTGCTGCTTTTTCATCTCGTGAATACGGCAGAAATCGTCATAATCGCCGACATAGCGCTCCAGCTTGCGATTTTCCATATGATAAATCAAATTCACGCAGCTGTTTAAAAATGGGATATCGTGACTGATCAAAATAAACGCATTTTCGTACTCCTGCAAATAGCGCTTGAGCCAGACGATATGCTTTTCGTCCAAATAGTTGGTCGGCTCGTCTAAAAGCAAAATATCCGGCTTTTGCAGTAAAAGTTTGCCCAGCAAAATTTTCGTCCTCTGTCCGCCCGATAGCTCCGAGACATCGCGGTCTAATCCGATATCCGTAAGTCCCAAGCTGCGCGCGACCTCCTCAACCTTGGAGTCTATGATATAAAAGTCATTGGTATTCAAAATTTCCTGCAACTCGCCGACTTCTTCCAAAAGGGCGTTCATCTCCTCCTCGGAGACCTCGCCCATTTTCATGTATAATTCTCCGATTTCCGTCTCGATGTCGTACAGATACTGAAAGGCGCTGTTTAAGACATCGCGCACTGTCTGCCCTTTCGCTAAAACAGCGTGCTGGTCCATATAACCAACACGCACATGCTTAGCCCAGGTAATATCACCGCTATCGGGCATGAGTTTCCCCGTGATAATATTGATAAATGTAGACTTGCCCTCGCCGTTAGCGCCGATTAATCCGATATGCTCGCCCTTTAACAAGCGAAACGACACATCGTCGAAAATCGCCCGATCGCCGAAACCGTGGCTCAAATGCTCTACTGTCAAAATACTCATTACACTTCTCCGTTTCCTTGCTTATTATTTCTTTTACTGCATTTCCACACTCAAGCCCGCATCCTCCGGGCTAACTAAACTCAGCGAGCCGTCCTTGCCGCTTTGAATTACAAAATAGCGCTCTTTCTCGCCGTTTACTTCATATTCCACCATAATATTGGGAATTGTCCCAATCAGCATTTCCCGTAATTGGATAGAAGCTTTATCCGGCAAATAATTCACATAGCCTATCAGCCCGGTGTCATACAAAGTAAAGTCATAGGCATGTCTCACCTGATAGATTTTGACATTGCTCACTGCTTTATCCGCCGTCAATAAAATCGTATCGCCGTCCTCCGTCGTTTCATCGCTGCCGCAAACAAGCTTGATATTCGGCTTATCGGCATCCTTGGTATAATTGATGCTTAATGTCCCCTCGGTGGTCGCGGGAGATTTATATTCATAGAATAAATTGTCGATATTGCCCAAAGACATTTTAAACTCGATAATCCCCGCCGCATAAGGCGCAATCTCATATTGATTATAAATCACATTTAAGCACCCGTCACCGATATACCAGTTGTAATCCTTCATCGATCTGTCCAAGTCTTCGTCATAATTGTCGAAGAAATAATAATCGCTGTATTTGCCGCCGTTAATGGAATTCACAATATGCGTATGCATCATTTCGCGCAAAGCATCGCCGTCGCCGCTGTTAATCTCATCCCACGTCATCACATGACCGTCCGTCAAATCAAAATTATACGCATATCGCTCACTCCCGCCGTGCGCTCCGCCCATATAGGTGTAGTGCTCGTAGATGATGCTCAAGACATCGCCCGAAACATACACATTGCGCACGCTCAAATCATCAGCAAAGACAGTCTGCTTTGCCCATTCGTCATCTGCTGCCGCTTCATTATGAAAAGTTTTCGCCTCGGTCAAGACCTCGTCCGCATCGGCTAAAAAATCTTGGGTTTCTTGAGCCAATCTATCATTAATCGCCTGATCAACCTCATCATTGCCCGTCGTCACCTTTGCCTCGGTGCCGTTAAGCTCTATTAGCTTTTGATCCTCTGCCGAAAAACTACTGAAATCTATCTCATCCACACTCACGCTTACATCGTTTCCACCCACACTGCCGCAGCCGGAAAGCGTGATCCCCAGCGCTAAAATAAACAAGCATGCTAATTTTTTCTTCATCGTTTCCACCTCATTTGGAATTTTATCTGCTTTCAATTATATATTATTTTATTTCGTTCCTTATTATAGCGCATAGCAGGAAACTTTGCAATCAGGAATTTAAAATCCAAAAAATAATAATACAAAAACCGGATAAAATCTTTACATTTTATCCGGTCTGAAAGCTTTCTATTTATTTTCCGCAAAGGATCCCGTATACAGCTCGTAATATTTACCCTTTTGACGCATTAAATCATCATGATTGCCGCGCTCGATGATACGTCCCTCTTCCAAAACCATGATGACATCGGCATTTTGAATCGTGGAGAGCCTATGCGCAATGACAAAGACCGTACGGCCCTTCATTAATTCATCCATGCCCTTTTGCACCTCGATTTCCGTGCGGGTATCGATGCTCGAAGTAGCCTCGTCCAAAATCATCACCGGCGGATCCGCCACCGCGGCGCGGGCGATCGCTAAAAGCTGCCGCTCGCCTTGGGATAAGCTATCGCCCCCTGCGGTAATGATCGTCTGATAGCCCTCGGGCAAAAGTTGGATAAATCTATCGGCGTGGGCTAAGCGCGCCGCCGCCTGAATACTTGCCTCATCTGCCGCTAAATTGCCGTAGCGGATATTGTCCGCAACTGTGCCTGTAAATAAATTCGTTTCCTGCAGCACGATCCCCAAAGAACGGCGGAGATCACTTTTTTTGATATTTTTAATGTCGATCCCATCATAGAGGATCTGCCCGCTTTTGATATCGTAAAAACGATTTATCAAATTCGTAATTGACGTTTTCCCGGCGCCCGTCGCCCCGACAAAGGCGATTTTTTGCCCCGGCTCGGCATAAAGGTTGATCTTATGCAAAACTTCTTTATCTGCCGTATAGCCGAAATCCACATCTATAAAGCGCACATCGCCTTTAACCGGCACAAATTCTGCCCCGCCTGCTTTCGGGCATTTCCACGCCCAAACTGCTTCCGGCGAGTCGCTTTCGCTGTAAGCACCGTCTTTTTTGCTTGCTTTTACCAGTGTGACCTCGCCCTCGTCGTTTTCAGGCGCAGCATCCATCAGCTCAAATATTCTTTCTGCTCCGGCTAAGGCCATCACGATCGAGTTCACCTGCTGCGAAACTTGGCTTATCGGGCGGAAAAAGCCGCGGCTTAACTCCAAAAAAGCGGCAATCGCCCCTAAAGTCAACCCCCCTACGCCGTTTATCGCCATCGCGCCGCCTGCGATCGCCAAGACGACGTACAATAAATTGCCCAGATTGTTCATTATCGGCATCATAATATTGGCAAAGCTGTTCGCCCCGGTCATATCGCGGCACAATTCGTCGTTTAAATGATTAAACTCTGCCTTACTTTTATCCTCATGGCAGAAAACCTTGACAACCTTTTGCCCATTGATCATTTCCTCGATGTAGCCGTTCAAGGCGCCCAACGCTTTCTGCTGGCGCATAAAATAATACGCCGATTTGCCGCCCAAAGTTTTCACTATGATAAGCATTAAGACTACCGCCAGCATAACGATGAGCGTCAGCTGCCAGCTGGTGTAAATCATCGCCGCCGCCACCGCGACAATCGTCAAAATCGACGAAAACACCTGCGGGATGCTTTGGCTGATCATCTGACGCAGAGTATCGGTGTCATTAGTATAGCGGCTCATCAAATCTCCGTGCTGATGCGTGTCAAAAAAACCGATCGAAAGCGTCTGCATTTTGGCAAACATCTCATCGCGCACTTTTTTCAAAATTCCTTGGGAGATCGTCACCATAAACTGCGAATAAATCAAGGTCGCCGCGATTCCCAAAAGATAAATCACTCCTAATATGGCAATCGCTTTCAATAACCCCGAAAAATCAGGATTATCCATCAAAACCAAGGGTTTAATATAATCATCGATCAGCG
>QAKL01000125.1:0-4646 GCA_003343815.1 Clostridiales bacterium | reverse complement strand
TCCGGCGAGTCGCTTTCGCTGTAAGCACCGTCTTTTTTGCTTGCTTTTACCAGTGTGACCTCGCCCTCGTCGTTTTCAGGCGCAGCATCCATCAGCTCAAATATTCTTTCTGCTCCGGCTAAGGCCATCACGATCGAGTTCACCTGCTGCGAAACTTGGCTTATCGGGCGGAAAAAGCCGCGGCTTAACTCCAAAAAAGCGGCAATCGCCCCTAAAGTCAACCCCCCTACGCCGTTTATCGCCATCGCGCCGCCTGCGATCGCCAAGACGACGTACAATAAATTGCCCAGATTGTTCATTATCGGCATCATAATATTGGCAAAGCTGTTCGCCCCGGTCATATCGCGGCACAATTCGTCGTTTAAATGATTAAACTCTGCCTTACTTTTATCCTCATGGCAGAAAACCTTGACAACCTTTTGCCCATTGATCATTTCCTCGATGTAGCCGTTCAAGGCGCCCAACGCTTTCTGCTGGCGCATAAAATAATACGCCGATTTGCCGCCCAAAGTTTTCACTATGATAAGCATTAAGACTACCGCCAGCATAACGATGAGCGTCAGCTGCCAGCTGGTGTAAATCATCGCCGCCGCCACCGCGACAATCGTCAAAATCGACGAAAACACCTGCGGGATGCTTTGGCTGATCATCTGACGCAGAGTATCGGTGTCATTAGTATAGCGGCTCATCAAATCTCCGTGCTGATGCGTGTCAAAAAAACCGATCGAAAGCGTCTGCATTTTGGCAAACATCTCATCGCGCACTTTTTTCAAAATTCCTTGGGAGATCGTCACCATAAACTGCGAATAAATCAAGGTCGCCGCGATTCCCAAAAGATAAATCACTCCTAATATGGCAATCGCTTTCAATAACCCCGAAAAATCAGGATTATCCATCAAAACCAAGGGTTTAATATAATCATCGATCAACGGCTCTAAAAATAAAGAGCTGGCAACAGATGTCGCCGCTGCCATCATGATACACACCAATACTGCGATAAAACGCCAGCGGTACTCTTTCAGATAGCTCAAAATACGTCCGACGGTTTTCGTCATATTTTGCGGCTTCATCCCCGGAGGCTGCATTTTATTTTTGTGCATCGAAATCGCCCCCTCTCTGCTGCGCTTGATAAATCTCGCGATAAATCGCATTGTCCCGCAAAAGCTCCTCATGCGTGCCTACAGCGTTGATCTCGCCTGCATCCAGCACTGCAATAAAATCCGCATCTTTAATCGACGAAATCCTCTGCGAAATGATTATTTTCGTCATCTCCTGCAAATCAGCCCGCAGCGCCGCGCGGATAGATGCGTCGGTTTTCGTATCAAGTGCGCTGGTCGAATCATCCAAGATTAAAATTTTCGGCTTCTTTAAAAGCGCGCGAGCGATACATAACCGCTGCTTTTGCCCGCCGGAAACATTCGTCCCACCCTGCTCGATATGCGTCTCATATTTTTCAGGGAATTTTTCGATAAATTCCTCAGCACAAGCGATGCGACAGGCTTTTTGCAGTTCCTCGCCGCTCGCATTTTCATCGCCCCAGCGCAGATTTTCGGCAATAGTACCCGAAAAAAGCACGTTTTTTTGCAAAACCAACGCCACCTGATTGCGCAGGCTCTCCAACTCATACTCGCGCACATCGCGCCCGCCGATCGTTATCCTGCCTCTGGTCGTATCATAAAGGCGCGGGATCAGCTGCACCAGCGAGCTTTTGCCGCTGCCTGTCGCGCCGATTATTCCCACCATCGAGCCCTGCGGAATATGCAAATTAATATTTTTCAAGCAAAGCTTATTTTCGTCATCCGTATAGCTGAACGACACATTTTCGAAAGAAATATCAGCATTTTTCATTTCCGTAAGCGGATTTGCCCCATCTGTCAAATCGCTTTTTTCCGCCAAAACCTCGACAATTCTCTTCGCCGAAGCTCCGGAAATCGTCAGCATGACGAAAATCATCGACAGCATCATCATGCTCATCATGATTTGCCCCGTATAGGTAAGCAGGCTCATCAATTCACCGGTGGTTAATTCATTTGCGGTAATTAATTTTGCTCCGAAATATGCAATCGCCAGCATCGCCGTATAAACGCAAAACTGCATTAAAGGCGAGTTTAGCGCCATGATGCGCTCGGCTTTAGAAAAATCGCGGTAAATCTCCTCAGAAGTGCTCTCGAATTTTTCCCTTTCGTGCTTTTCGCGCACGAATGCCTTGACCACGCGAATCCCGCGCAAATTTTCCTGCACGATATTGTTTAGTCTATCATACGTCTTAAACACTCGATCAAAAATCGGAAAGGTCGCTTTAATCATCAAAAATAAGCCTACCGCCAAAACAGGCACGATCACCGCAAAGGTAAGCGACAGTTTTTTCGACAAAGAAAAAGCCATTATCATCGAAAAAATAAGCATTAACGGGCCTCTGACGGCAATACGGATAAGCATTTGAAACGCCATCTGCACATTGCCGACATCAGTGGTCATACGCGTAATCAAGCCCGCAGTGGAAAATTTATCGATATTGCGAAAAGAAAACTCCTGCACCTGGTTAAAAATATCCCGCCTGAGATTGCGCGAAAAACCAGCCGAGGACACCGCCGCCAGTCTGCCCGATAGAACGCCGAATACTAATGACAAAAACGCCAACGCCACCAGATATATCCCGTAGCGCTTGATCATGCTCATATCGCCCGCGTCTATCCCTTTATCCACAAGTGCCGCTACCACTAACGGGATCGCGACCTCGCAGGCGACCTCCAGCGCCGCCATCACGGGCGTCAGCGCTGTTTTCAGGCGGTATTCGCCAATTCGTTTCGCCAACTCTTTAATCATGCTTTTTCCTCTCTTTCCGCTGTTTTGATATTGGTGCGGATTTTTTCCAATACTTTGATAAGCGTTTCCACTTCTTCCGCAGGTATCCCTTTAACCGCCGTCCCTTCAAATGCTGCAAAGACCGGCTCCAATTCCTCCTGCATCGCCACGGCTTTTTCGGTCAAGGTGATTTTCTTTAGACGCGCGTCGTGCTTGACACTCGTTTTTATAATATACCCCTTTTTCTCCAATGTTTGCAGCATCACCGTCGCCGTCGAGCGGCGGATCGCAAATATTTCCTCGATATCGCGCTGATAAATATCCTTACCCTCGATATTGGATTTATCGTAAATACAGCCGATGATCCGCCCCTGCATACCAGTCAAATCCTCAGGCGCAGCCTTATTGACCAATGACTCAGCGTAACGGCGCAGACAGTGATTGGTTTTTTTTATTTCTATACTTACTTTTTTCGTTGAATTTTTCATTTCTTCCATCGTTTCTACCTCTTTTATGTTGTTTTGTTAGTATTATAACATTTTTTAAGGTAATGTCAAGGATAACTGCTAAAAATTGTACCAAAAAACCCACCGAAAAATTAATTTCGGTGGGTTAATTTTATTCGTCGATAAAATCTTTTATCTTATCAAAGAATTTCTTGCTTTCCTTACCTTTTTTCGCGCCTTTGTCGCTGCGGGTATCCTTTTGAGCACCTTTATTATCGGAAGTATTGGTTTGCGGTGTATCAAAAGTTTCAGCTAATTTGCGGAACAATTCTTTCTGCTCGCTTGTTAGATTTTTCGGTGTTACGATGCGCACGATGACGTACTGATCGCCTTTGGTGTAAGTATTGATACTCTTTACGCCTTTGCCGCGGATTCTAAATTTCGCGCCGCTCTGCACACCTGCGGGAATCGTCAGGCTGACTTTGCCCTCCAGTGTCGGCACCTGAATTTCTGCGCCCAATGCCGCCTGAGCGACATTGATCTCCTGCTCCATATAGATGTCGTTTTCATCACGCTGGAATATCGGATGATTGCGCACGCTGATATAGATGTACAAATCGCCTTTAGCTCCACCTTGCTCGCCTGCCTCGCCCTCGCCGCTCATCCTCAGGCGCGAATCATTATCCACACCGGCCGGGATTTTGACTTTAAGCTCGGTCTTGACGCGTTTACGTCCCGTACCTCCGCAATCCGGGCACGGATCTTTGATAATCGTACCCTTGCCGCCGCACTCGGGGCAGGTTTTCACCGACTGGAACTGCCCAAAGGGCGTTTTCTGCGTAGTCGTCACTTGCCCGCGACCGCCGCAGCGCGGACAGGTCGTAGGCTGCGAGCCCTCTTTCGCACCTGTACCGTGGCAAGTCTTGCACGTCTCCCAGCGGGAAACGCTGATCGTTTTTTCACAACCGAAAATAGCTTCCTCGAAATCAATCGTCAAATCATAGCGCATATCGGCGCCGCGTTTCGGTCCGCGCTGGGCGTTTCCTCCGCCCGCACCGCCGAAAAACATATCGAAAATATCGCCCATATCGCCAAATCCGCCGCCGAAACCGCCTGCTCCGCCGGCACCACCGCCAAATCCACCCGGGCCCGCATGACCGAATTGGTCATACTGGGCTCTTTTTTGCGGATCGGATAAGGTATCGTAGGCCTCGTTGACTTCCTTGAACTTTTCTTCAGCTTCTTTATTGCCTGGGTTGACATCCGGATGATACTGCCGTGCCAGTTTGCGGTAGGCCTTTTTCAGTTCATCATCAGTGGCTGTCTTTTCTACCCCCAGCACTTCATAGTAATCACGTTTGTCAGCCATTATTTCTCATCCTTAACTTCGGTATA
>QAKL01000038.1 GCA_003343815.1 Clostridiales bacterium | reverse complement strand
AGAGGCTATGTACTGCGCCGTATTTTGCGCCGCGCCGTGCGTTTCGGTCAGAGCTTGGGCTTAAACGAGCCGTTCCTTTACAAATTCAGCGAAGTAGTCGCTGAAGAAATGGGTGATGTCTATCCGGAGGTCAGAGAGAAACTCCCAATGATCCAAAAGGCGATCAAAGCTGAGGAAGAGCGTTTCCATATGACCTTAAACGACGGTTTGGCAATTGTAAATCAGGCTATCGCGAAATTAAAGGCTGAAGGCAAAACGGAAATCGACGGCGCGACAGCATTTACTTTCTATGATACTTACGGCTTTCCGATCGATTTGACGCAGGATATGGCGGAAGAAGCAGGCATGACCGTCGATGCGCAGGGCTTTGAGGACGCTATGGCTAAGCAGCGTGAATTGTCCAAAAATGCCAAGAAAAGCGTTACCGCGTGGGATTTAGCTTTCACCGTAAGCGAGCAGTTGGGCGATCTGGGCAAAAGCAAATTTGTGGGTTATGAAACCTTATCCTGCCAAAGCAAGATCAGCGGCATGATTGTCGACGGTGTGAAAGTAGTGGAAGCCGAGGAAGGCGACGAAGTTTACGCTATCCTGCCAGAAACTCCGTTTTATGCGGAAAGCGGCGGTCAGACAGGCGACAAAGGCGTTATCAAAGGTGCCGAGGGCTACATCAAAGTAAATGATACCGTCAAACTTCCGGACGGCAAATTCGTGCATAAAGGTACTGTCATCGGTACCGTAGCTGTAGGTGAAAGCGTAAGCGCCGAGGTCGATAAAGCCAATCGTCTGGCAACTGCACGCAATCACACCACGACACACTTGCTGCATAAAGTTTTGAAAGAAACTTTGGGCGAGCATGTCAATCAGGCAGGTTCTTCCGTGGACGCTAACCGTCTGCGTTTCGACTTCTCGCATTTTACGGCAATGACCGCCGAGGAATTGGCAACTGTCGAAAGACGCGTCAACGAGGAAATTTTGAACGCTCACGATGTGGAAATTTCCGAGAAAAGCTTGGATGAAGCGAAAACTTTAGGCTTTACCGCATTATTCGGCGAGAAATACGGCGAAATCGTGCGCTGCGTCAAAGCCGGAGATTTCAGTATGGAGTTATGCGGAGGTACGCATTTAACTAATACGGCACAAGCAGGATCCTTTAAAATTGTGAGCGAGGGTGCGGTAGCGGCAGGTATCCGCCGTATCGAAGCAGTAACCGGCATGGCGGCTTATGAATACGTCAAAGCCGAAGAAAATCGCCTGCGCGAGGCGGCCGAGGTTTTAAAAACGACCGATAAAGATATCGTAGGCCGTATCGAGCAGCTCAATAACCAAATCAAAGAGCAAAATAAAGAATTAAATAAATTTAAAAATCAAGCTGCCATGGGACAAGTAGCAGGAATCATGGACGGTCTTGTCGAAGTAAATGGTATCAAATTAATCGCAGCCCAAGTCGAGGCTGACAGTGAGGGCTTGCGCGAGATGGCAGATACTTTGCGTGCGAAAATCGAAAGCGGCGTTGTGGTTTTAGGAGCGGTAAACGGTGAGAACGTACAGTTAGTAGCCGCGGTTACCAAAGATTTGGCGGGTAAAAAGATCAATGCCGGCGCTATCGTGCGCGAGACGGCTAAGCTTTGCGGCGGCTCCGGCGGCGGACGCCCCGATATGGCGCAGGCCGGCGGTAAAGACGCTTCGAAATTAGCCGAGGCTTTGGCTAATGTGAAAAATATTTTAGCTGCAATCGAAAAATAATCGACAAAAATTAGAACGAGAGGAGTTGGATATAGGTATGGATAGCGAAAATACGATGTATTTTAACGGAACAGGCGGCAGTAAAAATTCAACAAGGGAGATATTAGAGGAAGTATACAAATCCTTGGAGGAAAAAGGCTACGATCCGGTGAGCCAAATAGTCGGCTATTTGATTTCCGGCGATCCGGCCTATATTACCAGCTATAATAACGCCCGTAATTTAATGAAAAAAATCGAAAGAGACGATCTCATCGAGGAATTGGTGAAGTTCTATTTAGAGGGTTAATTAATGCGCATCATGGCTTTAGACGTGGGAGAGCGCCGTATCGGAGTGGCGTTAAGCGACATTTTAGGCATTACGGCGCAGCCTCTGATGACTTACAATCGGGCGGATAATAACCAAAAGGCCGATATTTTGGGCTTATGCGAGTTGATCAAAAAGCATGAGGTTGAAAAATTGGTTGTGGGACTGCCGAAAAATATGAATAACACCATCGGCTTTAAAGCCGAAGAAGTCCAAAATTTTATCAAGGCTTTGCAAAAAGAAATTGATATCCCCATTGAGTGGGTAGACGAGCGCTTGACTACCGTAAGCGCCGAGCGGACGCTTTTAGAGGCAGACGTATCGCGCAAAAAGCGCAAAAAAGTCATTGATATGATGGCGGCGGTGCTGATTTTACAAACTTACTTAGAAAGCCACCAAGGCTTTTAATAAATTTCAAGGAGAGTGCGTTATGAGCGAAGAAAAACACAATCATCTCGAGGGTGAAGAGTGCGAGATCGAGGAAGCAGTTATTACCCTGATTGATGAGGATAATATCGAACATGATTTTTATTTTGTGGATATGGTAGAATTGGGCGAAGATAAATACGCAATCTTGGCTCCGTGCGAAGAAGAGGAAGAAGACGACGAGGAAGGCGATTTAATCGCTATGAAAATCGTTGAAGAAGACGGTCAAGAAATGCTTTACTCGATCGAGGACGATGATGAATACGAGAGAGTAAAAGTCGCCTGGGATAAAATGGTCGACGAAGAAGCGTAAGTTTTAAAAACCTCTGTCTATGGGCAGAGGTTTTTTCTTGGCATAATCGTCCAAGCCTCGGCATAAATAAAGTTGGGGAGGAATGATTATGAGCATGAAAAACATCGGTAAAATTTTGACGCTTATTTTGGCGGCGATAGTGGTTTTTGCGGCAATTCAGTATGTGGGCGGCTATTTAATAGCGAAAATAACCGCTTTTGACGAATCAGAAGATAATGTAACGGTCGAGGTAGTCGAAAAAACTATTTTACGCTTAGAGGCAGAGGATTACTACACTTGCCACGTCGGCAGCTTCACTGATAAAAATGAGGCGCAAAGCAAAATTGACGCTTTCGCTCAGGCGGGTTACCGCGTCTTTGCAAGCTCTGAGGCGCCGTATCGTCTTTTGCTGGGGGCGTGGAGTGCTAAGCCTGATTTGACGGCTTTACCGTCAGAGTTTCAAAATATCGGATCTGATGTGTCGATTGTCAAAGCGACGCTGAATGATGTTTCGCTAAAATACACCGCCTCCGATAAACTTTACAGCGAGAGGGTCGCGCCCTTAGTTGCGGCGGCAGATGTGGTGATCAAGCACTCGCTAAAAATGTTTGAGCAAAGTACATATGAGCAATATAGTATTGAAAACTGGCAGGAAATGATCAATTTGCTCAAAAAAGAAATTGCCGCTTTAGAGGATGAAAGTCTCGCTTTGTCATTAAGCGAAGACGGGCAAAATGCCGAAAAAATTAACACCGAAATTGCGGCTTTGACTGAAAAGCTGACAAATTACGCGCAGAGTTTGGAATATATCTTAAGTAAAAAGGACGATCAGGCTTTATATCTGGCGCAAAGTTATTTATTGGAGCTTATTGCACAGTATCATCAAGCACTGACTAATCTAAGCTTTTAAAAACAAACTATAGATTATGCTTTTTAGCGAACATATGCTTTACAATATCTTATTTTAATGCTACAATATTTATATCAAATGAGGTGGAAAGCGATGCAGACAGAAGCAAAAAAGAAAATACTGCGAGGTTTGACGATCTTGTGCGTTCTTGCTTTTACTATCGCGACAGCTTATCTGGGCAAGTATTATTACAACATGAACGCTGATCAACACACTTTTAGCAAATTGACGGCGATCAATAGTGAAAAAAAGGACGAAAGTGCATATTCTTATGATGTCTTTAAAGAAGCTAATAGTGATTACGCAGGTTGGCTGACTATTGAGGGGACAAATATCGACTATCCGGTTATGTATACGCCAAATGATCCTGAGTACTATCTGCGCCGCTCGTTTGAAAAAAAGTATTCCAAGAGCGGCGTGCCTTTTATTGACGGCGCGTGTACGCTTGATAGCAATAATTTAGCCATTCACGGGCATAATATGAAAAACGGCACGATGTTTTCCGAGCTTTTGCGCTATGAGGATAAATATTTTGCCAAGATTTATCCGTATATAACTTTTGCCGATAAAGATGGGGAAAATGTCTATCAAATAATAGCGGCGTTTTATACGCAAATCTATACAGAAGATGACATCGCCTTTAAGTATTACGATTATTTTGGCGAGTTAGACAGCGAGCAAATGGCGCGCTATCTAAACAATATCGAACAAATTGCGCTTTATTATGATGATGTCGCGGTCACAGCGGAGGATAAGCTGCTGACGCTTTCGACATGTGCTTACCAGATCGAGGACGGACGCTTTGTCGTCGTCGCAAAAAAGATTGACAAATCCGTTTGAATAAAACGGAGAAAAACGGTAATTTAGGCAATAGAGGAAAAAAGATTGAAATATTGAGACTATTTTTAATATACTAATATATCAAGATTAAATTTGTGATATCGAAGCGGAGGTCAGATAATTTGTGGATGCAAAGATCGTAAATATAAAACAATGGAAACAAAAAAATCATGATGAAAATACATCTAAAATTTATTTGGCCAATACGCGCGCACAAAGTCTGGCAGAGCTTTATTATATAAAAAACGGCATTTGCGAAAAGGCATTATTTTTGGATTTTAGACGGGGAGAGCTTGAGGAGACATCTGCGCTGATAGGTGTGAACACGTCTGAAATGATGCCTATAGATATATTAGGGGCATACAGTCTGATTAAAGAAGTGCTGGATATAAAATTGGCGCATCAAAGAGAGTTGGCGCCGAAAGAAAAAGTGCTTTACGATCAGGCGACGCATATCTTGCTTTATCATACCGATGAGATAAAAAGGCTTAATATCCGCTCTCATGATGTGAATGAAACGCTTGATATGCTGGCAAATGTGCTCAAGTATGATGATTACGGTTTGCTTTATGAGTTAGCAGGCGAAAAAATCTGCGCGCCTTCGACCAATAAGCATGTATTTATTCACGGCTGTCGCGAAAGCGGGAAAAACAGTGTCATGCTGCCGGAGACGCTAAAAATAACTGACTTTCGGACGTTAATTAATGAGTTAGGCGAGGAAGTAACTGCTCTTTGCGCTTCTTGGCAGCGGCGGGATGCTGAGGGTGGGCAATATGGTTTTGTGATATATTTGGAGCTTATCAAGCTTGCAGACGGATATGCGCTCAATCGCTATCTGCTGCTTGATCATTATGCGATGCATATTGCGGAGGATTATGAGTTTAAATATTATCTGGCAAGCTATCAGCTGCCTGATGGCAGCTGGCTGGCAGGAGCGCTGATGAATGATAAAAATATTTTGTTAAGCGGCGAGCGCAACTATTACCAGCTTTACATTTTTGTGCGCGATAAAGCCAATGCTTGCGCGAAAATGCTGCTGATGAAAAATAAAATGCTGCTTTACGCTGACAGTAAGCAAAAATTAAAAGATTTAACTGCTTATCTGGCGAAATATTTGATCTGTGATATGCCGGATCTTTTGGAAAAGGAATATACGATTGATGCAATAGAAATGGCGCAGATCCTTTTAAATAACAATTAACCGCCAAGCCTTGACAAAGAGTAAAAATCATGCTACAATCAGATTTACTTAAGCCGCAGCAACGATTGCTGCGGCAATATTCACGATAGCGTCTTTAAGCAAAAGGAGAGCAATAGTATGTCGCAGTTAGTTTTAGCAGATGAGATTTTTGCCAAAGAAAGCGTGCTGAAAATAGATACAGAAGCGATAGCGCATAATTTTAACATCATTCGCCAAAAGACCGAGAAAACGATTATTGCCGTCATTAAGGAAAACGGCTACGGTTTGGGCTTAAAGACGGAATATGATATTTTAAAAAATTTAGGCGCGGAGTTTTTCGCGGTGACCTCAGCCGAGGAGGCTCTGGCTCTGAGGCGCTATGGGGCGGTGGAGCCGATACTTTTGTTGGCATCTTATTATGATGTCCAAACTCTTGAGGCGATGTGCGCTCAGGATATTACTATGATGCTCGGAAATATCGCGCAAATTGACGCTTATAAACAAGTGTATGCCAGTTTAGGTCAAAAATGCAAAGTGCATCTGGCGGTCGATACAGGCATGGGGCGCTATGGCTTTTCTTGGGACAAGCTGGGGGCGGAGATAGCGACCTTTGCTGAGACGGTGGAAATTACCGGTACCTACAGCCATTTTAATAATGCCGAAAAAATGGCGCATCTTCAGCTTAATCGTTTTAAGCAAGCGCTTGAAACTTTAAAAAAAATAGGTGTAAATCCCGGGATGACGCACATGAGCAACTCGGCAGCATTCATGACTTTAGGTGACGGAGGTTTAGATGCAGTGCGTATAGGCTCGGCTTTTTTGGGTAAATGTGCACGCGGTGCAGGCGAGTTAAAAACGGCAGTATGGCTGGAAGCGGCGCTGTGCGAAGTGAAAGATTTTAGCAAAAATTCGACGATAGGCTATCTGGGAGGCTGTAAATTAAAGCGGGATTCGCGCTTAGGATTAGTCAAAATAGGACATAATGATGGTATTGCGATCGGTCCTACGGATGGGACGAGCACTATGCTTCACGGGATATTGCATCAGATTTCCATGGCATTGCGCCCTAATCATTATCAAAAATATGCTCGTGCAGGTGAGATAAAGCTGCCGATTGTAGGAAGAAGCGGTGCCAATCATACCATGATAGATTTGACGGAGCATGAGCTGGCAGTAGGCACGATGGTGCGATTTGATGTAAATCCGCTTTATGTGCCGTTATCTGTATCGAAAGAAATAATAAAGGGGAACGAATAATTATGTATGAAATAATTACCGGTGAAAATCACGAGGAATTTGAGGCCTTTGTGCGCCGTCATCCTAAAGGACATATGTTGCAAACTTACGAGTGGAGCAAGCAGAAGCCTTATTGGACCTTTCGTGGGATTATCGTGCGCGACGGAAATGGTGAAATACAAGGTGCGATGTCGGTATTAATCAGAAAAATCCCGATGACACCATATACTTTGATGTACGCCGCGCGCGGTCCGGTCTGTGATGTGCATGATAAAGCGATGATCGCCGAGCTTTTAGCCGGAGCGAAAGCGTTAGCAAAAGAATTTCATTCTTATGTCTTAAAAATCGATCCTGATATCAAATATGAAGATGTGGATTTTCGCCGCTTGATGCGCGAGCTAGGTTTTGTTTTAGCACCGAAAGCTCCTAATTTCGGTAATATTCAGCCGCAGTATGTCATGCGCTTAAATATTAAAGGCATGAACGAAGAGGAAGTCATGGCTCAGTTTAAGTCTAAAACCCGCTATAATATTCGCGTTGCCTTAAAGAAAAACGTGCAGGTCAAAATCTGCGGCGCGGAGGCAGTGCCTGATTTTCACCGCATTATGGTGGAAACCGGCTCGCGCGACGGCTTTATGATTCGCCCAGAGTCATACTTTGCAGATATGCTTACAAATTTGGGCGACGATGTCCGTCTTTACATGGCTTATACCGAGGAGGGCGAGCCGATTGCCGGAACGATCGCCGTGCACGTCGGCAACAAGGTCTGGTATTTGTACGGAGCCTCCTCTAATGCTCACCGCAATCTCATGCCTAATTATTTATTGCAATGGGAAATGATTCGCTGGGCGATTGAAAATAAATGCGATATTTACGATTTCCGCGGAATCAGCGGCGATTTGAGCGAGGATAATCATTTATACGGATTATATCGCTTTAAAAGCGGTTTTAATGCCGAATTTACCGAGTTTGTCGGCGAGTATCGCTATGTATTTCATCCTTTGGCGTTTAAATTTATCGAGCATGCGATCCCTATGGCGAAAAAAGTGCTGAAGAAAATTCGACATTAAAGATATTGAGTAAATAAGCAACCGCACCATCATTAAGGCGCGGTTGCTTATTAATTTTGTCTAACTTTTGGGGTGCAGACCGAGGGTCTGCTTATTTTCTTTTCTTTTGGGGCAATAATTGCTCCACGCCGCTTAAAAGTAAAAATACGCCGAATATTTTACTAAGCCACGCATTAGAAAGCGTATTGGCGAGGTAAGCTCCGCCAAATGCTCCGAAAAATGCACCGATTGCCAGATAAATGGTTAATCGGAGTTTTAAATAGCCGTTTTTATAATGCGTAAAAAGCGCGACAGCGGCGGTTGGCAGAAAAATCAGCATGATGACGCCTTGGGCGGTGATTTGCGGCGTATTAAAAAAATATACCAGTGCCGGCACCAAAAGCGTGCCGCCACCTACACCCATGCTGCTTAAAATGCCTGCGAGAAATCCGAGTAGAATAAGCATATTTCACCTCAAAAAAGCATTCTTAAACCGGCTAAAAGCAAAAATGAGCCGAATATTTTGCGCAGAATTTTATCAGGGATTTTTTTCATCATTTTGGCGCCTACACAGCCGCCGATAATCGAGCCAACCAGCGTGAGACCTATCAGGTGCCAGTCCAAAACCCCGTTATACCAATAAATACCGCTGCTGACTACCGCCGAGGAGAAAATAACGCTTATAGCCGTCGCCTGCGCAGTGTGCTGCTCCTCATGGAGAAAATGCGTCAGATAAAGCACGATAATCACTCCGCCGCCTACGCCCAAAAGTCCGCACAATATTCCTGACATAATACCTACAGCAATCAAAACGAATTTATTTTTTTGCATATTACTCACCTAAAACATAGCATGGCGTTTTTTTTAAAAGATATGCAAGCGTTTTTGGATAAATATAAAAGAGATTTTAGCTTTTTTCGGTAAAAATAGGGAAAAAACAGAAATTCTTTCTTGCAATTTAAAATAAATTGCGCTAAAATATAAAGATGTGCAAAGAATTTGCAAAGCTTGAGGAGGATAATTATGCAGGAAAAAATCAGAAATATTGCTATTATTGCTCACGTTGACCACGGTAAGACAACATTGGTCGATAAACTCTTGAGCCAATCGGGCACCTTTCGCGCCAATGAGCAGGTAGCAGAGCGTGTAATGGACTCTAACGATTTAGAGAGAGAAAAAGGCATCACTATTTTGGCAAAAAACACCTCTATTAACTATAAAGACTACACCATCAATATCGTTGACACTCCCGGACATGCCGATTTCGGCGGTGAGGTCGAGCGTATCATGAAAATGGTTGACGGTGTGCTTTTGGTCGTCGATGCTTTTGAGGGATGTATGCCGCAGACCAGATTTGTTTTGAAGAAAGCATTGGCGCAGCATCTTACGCCGATTGTTGTCATTAATAAAATGGACAGAGAGTTCGCTCGTCCTTTAGAAGTAGTGGATGAGGTTTTGGATTTGTTTATTGATTTAGGTGCCAGCGAGGCGCAACTGGATTTCCCGGTAATCTTTGCTTCCGGTATCCGTGGCGTCGCAACAAAAGATTTAGACGTCGAGGCTAAAGATTTAACGCCGCTTTTTGAGACGATCATCGAAAAAATCCCCGCGCCGAAAGGCGATGAAAACGGTCCTTTACAGGCGCAGATCACTTTGATGGATTATAACGACTTTGTCGGCCGTATCGCGATTTGCACTATTAACCGCGGTAAAATTATCGCAGGCAGCACGGTGGCCGTAGTAAATAAAGACGGCATCGCGCGCAATGTCCGCATCAGCAAGCTGATGGGTTTTAAAGGTTTGAAACGTTTTGATATCGAGGAAGCTTCCGTCGGACAAATCGTAGCTATCAGCGGGTTGGGCGATATCAATGTCGGCGAGACGATTTGCGCACCTGATCATTTGGATCCGCTGCCGTTTGTCAGCATCGAAGAGCCTACTTTGGAAATGTTCTTTATGGTTAATAATTCTCCTTTCGCCGGTAAAGACGGCGATCCGGTGACCTCACGCAAATTATCGGCGCGTTTGTTTAAGGAAAT
>QAKL01000103.1:9675-17334 GCA_003343815.1 Clostridiales bacterium | reverse complement strand
CTTTCTGCAAAAGTGTCCGTTCCACGCTCGACTCTGATCAAATGGGGAGTTGTGCTTGCGGCAGCAGCGATGATTTGGCTGGTGCCATGTAATGATGTTTATTCACTTCAAGTCAAGGAGTTTTTATTTGTTACCGCAACCGGCATTTTGCTGGTAGCGTTTGAGTTAGTTGATTTAATGGCTGTCTCGATGATGTTCCCGATCGGCTATATCGTGTTTGGTTTGGCTCCGATGGAGTCGGCCTACGGCGCGTGGCTGGGGACGACGCCGATGGTGGTTATCGGCGGTTATATGATTGCTAATGTTATGGATCGTGTCGGCCTTTTGCGCCGTATTGCTTATTGGTGTATTTTACGAGTCGGCGGCAGTTATTACGGGCTGCTGTACGGTGTATTAATCGCCGGATGTATTTTAAATACGGCTACGGGCGGTAATGCGTGGGTTATTATGGCGGCGTTTACCTATGGGTTGTGCAAAACCTTTGAATTGGGCCGTACGATGGACTCAGCGTTAATTATGTTTGTCGGTGCTTTATCTGCCGGCGCAAGCTGTGTATTTATCTACACTCCGTACTTTTTATCAATTTTGTTTAATTCGGCATCTTTGGCAGGTGTCAGCTATGCACCGACTTGGATCCGTTTCTTCATCGAAATGCTGCCGTATGTAGTCTTTATTTTGGCGTTAGTTTTCATTTTGCCGAAGGTCTTTAAACCGACCAAGCAGTTGCCGGGCAAGGATTTCTATAAAGCGGAATACGCAAAATTGGGCAAAATGAGCAAAGATGAAAAATTAAGCTCGTTCTTTATGGTTTTGTTGATTGGTTTCATGCTGACCGGCTCGATTCACGGTATCGCTTTAGACTGGGCGTTTATTGTTATCCCGTGGTTAATGTTTTTCCCGGGTGTCAGAGTTGCTAACGGCGAAGACGTGAAAAAAATTGACTTCAGCATGGTTTTCTTCTGCGTAGCCTGCCTATCTATCGGCAGTGTGTCCAACTATCTGGGTATCGGCGCGATGGTGGCCAATATGTTAATTCCTGTTTTGGAGCCGTTATCCTCCAATGTTGTAGTCGGTGCTATCTATATCATCGCGATGGTTTTGAATTTCTTGTTAACTCCGTTTGCGATTTTGGCAGGTTTCAGCGAGCCTATCGCGCAGGTAGCTGCAGGACTTGGTATCAATCCTGTCGGCGCTTTGTACGGTTTATATTTAGGCTGCGACCAGGTATTTTTACCGTATGAATATTTGAGCTACTTGATTTTCTACGCATTTGGTTTAATGAAGATGACAGACTTCTTCAAATTAGCGGCGTTTAAGTCAATTTTGGCGACAATAGTTGTATTCTTTGTGATGATTCCTTGGTGGAGCTTCATGGGGGTATTATAAAATCCCGATATCCTGTATAGCAAAGTGGTTCTTCACTTTTAGAGAAAAGTATTTATAATATGTTAATGTAGACAAAAAGTTTGTGGCTATTTTTTAACGATCAAAGGAGAGATAAAAATGAAAAGACAAGCGTACACAAACAAAATTTTAGTTTTGGGTGTCGACGGTATGGATCCGCGCATCAGCAAACGTATGATGGACGACGGCAGAATGCCGAATTTAAAAGCGTATCGTGAAAAAGGCGCTACGCGTGACGATATGAGATTATTGGGCGCAATTCCGACGATTACTCCTCCGTGCTGGACTACTTTAGCCACCGGCGCATATCCCGGAACTCATGAAATTACCTGCTATTGGCGCCAGTCTCCGGAGAGTTTGGACGCGGTAGTTTACAATATGGACTCTCGTAACTGCAAGGCTGAGCAGATGTGGAATGTCACCACCGAAGCAGGCAAGAAAACATTGGTCTGGCACTGGCCGGGTTCTTCTTGGCCGCCAAGCTCCTCGAGCGAATTACTGCATGTCGTTGACGGTACGCAGCCGGGCAGTGTTAACATGGGCGTAGCTCAGATGGACTGGGAAAAAATTATCGTTGCTACTCCGTCGATTGCTGAGGTTAAATATGCTCCTCGTGTTGAAAAACCGGCCGGAGTCGGCTGCATCATGACCGATATCGACGATATGGTCGTAGGCGACAATGACGATGAAATGATGGAATTATGGTGGGGCGACGAGTCCCGCAAGGGCGGCGAGATCCGTACTTACGTCATGGGTTTGGAAGATACCGAAATGATGATCGGCGCGAAAGTTGCTTATGATATTATCAATTCTCCTCTGGAAGATGTCGATACAGACAAATGGGCGAATGCTCCGGCAGGCGCTAAAGAGTTCACTATTTTGACCTCCGGCGGTATGGTACGCAGACCGGCATTAATCCTCAAAAATGAAGAGGGTAAATACGACCGCGTAGCTGTTTACAAAAATAAAAAGGCTGCTGAGCCGATTGTCGTTGTCCCGATGGGCAAAATGGTCAGTGCAGTAGATGAAGTTACCAAAAAAGAAGAAACTAAACCTTGCTATCGTTCTTACAAATTGCTTGAATTGGCTGAGGACGGTTCGATGGTCAGACTTTGGATTTCCAATGCTTTGGATACTACCAACGATATGCTGTGGCATCCGGCTTCTTTGCATCAAGAAATCGTAGAAAAAGTAGGTCATATTCCTCCGGTTAGTTTAATCGGCGGTGAGGATTCCGAGTTGGTTGATAAAATTTTCGAGCCTTCTTGGGATGTATATGATCAGTGGCAGGCAGACTGCTTGGAGTATTTGATCGACCATGACGATTACGAAGTAGTGTTCTCTCATTTGCACAATGTCGACTGCGCAGGTCACCAAATTTGGCATTTGGGCAAAACTTTGGAGCCGTGGAAACATACCGATGAAAAAGTTTACCAAGGTTTGATCGAGCGTTTCTATGAGCAGACCGACCGCTATTTGGGACGTTTCCTGCATTATTTGGATGAGGGCTGGACTATTTTCGTCTTGTCCGACCACGGCTTGATCGTCGGCGAAAATGTGCCCCCGATTTTGGGCGAGTACGGCGGTTTGAATGTCGGCGTCATGGAAGCATTAGGCTACACTGTAATGAAGAAGGACGAAAACGGCAACGATTTGCGCGAAGTTGACTGGGAGAAAACCAGAGCAGTGCAGATCCGCAGTAACTACATCTATATTAACTTAAAAGGTAGAGATAAAACCGGTATTGTTGATCCTGCTGACAAATATGATTTGGAAACGCAGATTATCAACGATTTGTACAACTATCGCGATCCTGCGACCGGCAAGCGCGTAGTAGGTATCTGCTTGCGTAATAAAGACGGTGTGCTTTTGGGTGTGAACGGTCCGGAGTGCGGTGATATTTTCTTCTCCATCGAGGAGGGCTTTAACCGCCTGCACGGCGATAGCTTGTCTACTTCCTTAGGTTACTTCAATACTTCGGTTTCTCCGATTTTCGTAGCTGCAGGTAAAGGTATTAAACAAAACTATCTGACTACAAGAACTATTCGCCAGGTAGATGTCACTCCGACGATTGCTGCTTTGCTGGGTGTTCGCTTCCCGGCACAGTGCGAGGGTGCTCCTGTTTATCAGATTTTGTCGGAAGACTTTTAATTAATAGTTTGGGTTATAAAAGAGCCGCCGCGGTGCCGCGAGCATTGCTGTAGGCTCTTTTTTTGTAAAAAAGGAGTGTGGATATGGGATACGGTATTTTAGGCGGCGTTTTTTGGGCGCTTGATACGGTGCTTTTAAGCATTGCCTTGGCAATGAGTCCGTTTATGTCGACGGCGGAGGCAGTATTTTTCGCACCGTTTGTCAGCACGTTTATGCATGACTTTTTTTCGGCGATTTGGCTGGGATTATATATGCTGGTGACCAAGCAGATCAAAAAGGTTATCGCTGCGGCGAAAACGCGCGGCGGACGCTTTGTTATGTTAGGCGCGCTTTTGGGTGGACCGGTAGGGATGTCGTCTTATTTGTTGGCGATTAAATATTTGGGACCGAGCTTGACTGCGGCTATTTCGGCGATGTATCCGGCTTGGGGCGCTTTTTTGTCGTATTTTGTGATGAAAGAGCGTTTGCGCCCGTATCAGATCGCAGGTTTAGGCATCAGCGTTTTGGGTGTAGTCTTGATCGGTTATACTCCCGGAGGCAGCGGCGAATCGGTGTCGATGATCGGCTTTCTTTTCGCACTTTTGACAATGTTCGCTTGGGGGTCGGAGGCGGTTATTTGCTCCTACGGAATGCAAGACGGTGAGATCCCTTCGCATTATGCATTGCAAATCCGCCAGTTGGTCTCGGCGTCGGTTTATGCGGTAATTTTGCTGCCTCTTTTGAAAGCGTGGCCGTTTACGGTAGGTGTATTCCAAACTTCGGCGGCAATGGTGGTGGCGGTAACTGCTTTGGCAGGTACTTTGTCATACACTTGCTATTATAAGGCGATTAAGATGATTTTACCGTCGAAGGCAATGGCGCTAAATATTACTTACTCAGCGTGGGCGATAGTGTTCAGTTTGGTTTTGCTCGGCACTGTGCCTACGGTCAAAAGCGTGATTTGCGCTGTTATGATTTTGTGCGGTTCGATTTTAGCGGCTTATAAGCTTAATGAGAAAGAAGAAATCAAAGAAGGATAAATCAAAAAGACTTCAGTATAATTACTGAAGTCTTTTTGCGTTTGGGAAGGTATACCTTTTCGAATTGTATATCGTTGCTAAAACTTAAATCCCCGCAAAATCTAAGGTTGCAAATAAATCGTCTAAGGTTTCGGCGCGGCGGATTAATTTGGTAGAACCGTCGGGCTTTAGGAGAATTTCGGCAGAGCGCAGTTTGCCGTTATAGTTAAAGCCCATGGCGTGTCCGTGGGCACCGGCGTCGTGGATAACTAAAATATCGCCTGTTTCGATTGCGGGTAAAGCACGGTCAACGGCGAATTTGTCGCAGTTTTCGCACAAAGAGCCGACGATGTCATAGGTGTGGTCGCAAGGGGCATTTTCTTTGCCTAAGACGGTCAAATGATGATAAGCACCGTACATGCCGGGGCGCATCAAATTAGCCATGCTGGCATCAACACCGATATAGTGCTTGTAGGTGTCTTTTTTGTGGACAGCGGTGGTGACTAGATAGCCGTAAGGACCGGTAATCATGCGGCCGCACTCCATGCAGATTTTAAGCGGAGCTAAGCCGTTTGCAATGATGATGTCGTTGTAGACTTTTTCGATGTCAGCGCCTAATTTTTCTAAATCTACAGGTTCATCCTCGGGGCGGTAGGGTATGCCGATGCCGCCTCCGAAATTGACGAAAGAAATGGTGATGCCTAATTTATCGTGGACTTCTTTGATCAAATTAAACATCATGATCGCCGTTTCGACGAAATACGGCTCGTGCAGCTCGTTAGAAGCTATCATGGTATGCAGACCGAATTTTTCGCAGCCTTTGTCGCGCATGGTGGTTAAAGCTTCTAAGATTTGCTCGTGGGTAAGTCCGTACTTAGCCTCGGTCGGATTGCCGATGATAGCGTTGCCGCTGCGGAGACTGCCGGGGTTGTAGCGGAAAGAAACGGTTTTGGGCAAAGAGAGATTTTTCTCTAAATAGGCGATATGGGTAATGTCGTCCAAATTTAAAATACCGCCCAATTCCATGGCTTTGGCGAACTCGGCGACGGGTGTTTCGTTGGAGGTGAGCATGATGTCTTCGCCGCGGAAACCGCATTTGTCAGCTAAGACTAACTCTGCCATAGAGCTACAGTCGACGCCCAAGCCCTCTTCCTGGAGAATTTTTAAAAGGTAAGGATTGGGGGTGGCTTTGACAGCGAAATATTCTTTAAATTCCGGTGCCCAGGAAAAAGCTTTTAAAAAGCGACGAGCATTGGCGCGGATAGCTTTTTCGTCGTAAATATGAAAAGGGGTAGGATAGTGTTCGATAATATGCTTCATTTGCTCTAAATCAAAGGGCAAGGTAAGATCTTTTGGCATTAATAAGCCCTCCTTTAAAAATATTTTTTCTATTATCGCCGAAATATGCGGCCTTGTCAAGAAAAAAAGGGCATGTATATCGTATACATGCCCTGTCAGAGGTATAAATAAAAATTAAGCGGCTTACTTAGCTAAGCCGCTTGCAAGAATTATTTTTTTCCTTTGATGATAATATAAACCGATGCGGAAACTGCCATCGCCATCGGATAAAACATAAACGGCACCAGGGATACGCTGCTGAAGCCTGCGCCCTCGGATAAAAGGGCGGTTGCGCCTGCGGCGGCGTATAATAATTGGGCGCCGTAGGGGATTAAGCCTTGGACGACGGAGGCAAAGATGTCTAAAAGAGAAGCGGTGCGTTTGGGGTCGATACCGAATTCATCGCTGATGTCTTTGGCTAAGCCGCCGGTCATGACGATTGCGATAGTGTTATTCGCAGTAGCTAAATCGACGCCTGCTACCAAAGCGGCAATACCGGCCTGCGCGCCGCGTTTGGATCTGAGACGGCTTTTGATGAAATTAAGGACATAGGCGATACCGCCGTACTCTTTGACGAGGGAGCTGATACAGCAGACGACGATGGAAATGACGGTGATATCGTACATCGCAGCGGTGCCTGTACCCATGCAGACGAAAATATCTTCGATACCGAACATACCCGTAGCGATGCCGATAATTGCCGAGGAGACGATGCCTGCGACTAAAACGATGAAAATATTGATACCGATAAGCGCACCGACTAAAACTAAAATGTACGGCAGCATCTGTAAAAGCATCGTGCCGGTAATCGGCAGGACATCTAAAGGATCGACAGCACTGTTAATGCTTAAAATGTAGTATAAAATAGCGGTGACTATGACGGCCGGCAGGACGATGAAAAAGTTGGCTTTAAACTTGTCTTTCATTTGGCAGCCCTGAGTACGCACGGCGGCGATCGTGGTATCGGAAATCATGGACAAATTGTCGCCGAACATCGCGCCAGAGGCAGAGGCGGCGACGCAAAGCACAGGTGAATATCCGGTAGCCTGCGAGATACCGACGGCAAAAGGCACTAAAACTGTAATCGTGCCGACGGAGGTCCCCATGGCTAAAGAAATAAAGCAGCCGATAAAGAATAGACCGACGACCGCTAAAGAGGTGGGCAGGAAGTTCAAGGCGACATTGACTGTCGCAGTGGCACCGCCTGCGGCACGGACGATGCCGGAAAAAGCTCCGGCGGTTAAAAAGATCAGGCACATAGTGATGATATTATCATCGGCCAATCCTTTGGCGATCAAAGTGATTTTTTCGTCGTAGCCTAAGGCTCTGTTTTGTAAAAAGGCGACGAAAAGTGCGATCAGAAAGGCTATGCAGGCGGGCATAGCGTAAAAATCGTGAAAAGCGATACCGCCGCCGATGTACAAAATGAGAAAGACACCGACCGGCAGGAGGGCTTTGGCGTTGGGTTTGATTTCGTTCATAAACATGGCTCCTCTAAAATATTTTATAAAGATGTTTATTATTGTAACATATGACGGAAAATTAAGCAAGAAAAAATAGACAAATTAGCATATATCAGAGTGTTTTATCATTTATCTTGAAAAAGCAGATTGTAGGCATAAATGATGATAATGCCGGCATTGAGGAGAGAAATCAGACATTCCAAGAAAACCATGAAATGAAACCAATTGCCGTAGGGCACTAAATCGCCGTAGCCTAAGGAAAAGTAGGTGACAAAGCTGAAATAGAAGGCATTTTGGTAATCAAG